>SLJD01000244.1 GCA_007135295.1 Phycisphaerales bacterium | reverse complement strand
TGACGCTCCTCGCCGCGATCACCGACGTGCGGTCGCGGCGGATCCGGAACGTGCTGACGGTCCCGTTGTTCGCAGCGGGCTTGATGTGGGCCGGCTTGATGGGTGGGTTGCCGGGGCTGGGCGAGGGCCTGGCTTCGGCATTGCTGCTCGGCACACCGTTTGTGCTGCTGTACGCATTCGCCGGGGGCGGGGCGGGGGACGCCAAGATCATGATGGCGATCGGGCCGTGGACCGGCCTCGCGGGGGGGGTTCTCGTGCTTGCCGCGGTGACGGCCTGCGGGTTGGCCCTGGCGATCGGCTGGGCGATCCGGTTCGGGCAGGTGCGCGAGGTGGCGGGGAACCTTGGAACGATCGGCGTGGCGACGATGGGCGTCGCGCGGCGCGTGCTGCGCTTCAGCGACGTGCCGCGCGTGCCGCGTCCCGATCAGATGCAGCGCATGCCGTACGGCATCGCCATCGCCGCCGGCGTGTGGGTCTCGGCAGGAGGGATGCTGCTATGGCACGTCCAGGGGTGACCGGGCGCCCGGCCATGGCGATTGCGCCGCGCCGAATGCGCCGATCATGGCGGGGGGCGGCGACGGTCGAGATGGCGATCGTGCTCGTCCTGCTGCTGACGCTGGTCTTCGGCGCGATCGAGTACGGCTGGATGTTCATGAAGGCGCAGGAGATCAACGGCATCGCCCGGCACGGGGCGCGTGTCGCCGCGGTCTCGGGGGCTGGGCACGGTGATCTGGAAAACGCGGTGATCGAGGCGATGCGCCGCGCGGGCCTTGACGAGGCCTACGTCCTCGAGACCGAGCCGCCGGACCTTGATGAGGTCCAGTCCGGCGAGGCGTTCGAGGTGCGCCTCCGGCTGAACTACAGCCATGATGAAAACGGCGTGGGACTCGGGATGCCGCTGCCGCGGCCGGGGTGGCTCAACGCGCGGGTGACGATGGTCAAGGAAGGAACGTGATGCGGCCGGCCGCCGGTGGTCCGGTCCCCGGTCGCATCCTGACGGATGAGGGAAGTGAACCATGAAAGCGACAATGGCAGGACTCGTGGTGCTCGGCCTGGTTGCGGCCGTGGCGGCCTCGGTGCTCGTCGCCACGCTCCGCGTCGATGAAGAGGCCGCGGAGCGGCCGACGGTGCCCGAGCAGCGCGAGGTGCGAATCACCGTTGCCACGCGCGAAATGCCCGCCGGCACGCGCGTCGATGAGCGATCCATCGAGGAACGGACGGTTCCTGAAGACGACGCCCCCGAGCAGGCGATCGCCAGCCCCCAGCGAGTGATCGGCAACGTGCTGGTTGCGCCGGTGGTCGCCGGCGAAGCGTTCACGCCCGGAAAGTTCGCCAAGAACAACTCGGGCCTGCGTCTGGCGGCGGTCCTGCCTTCGGGCATGCGGGCGATGAGCGTGACGCTCAATGAATCCTCGGCGCTGGAAGGCATGCTCTATCCCGGCAGTCACGTGGACGTCTTCGCGTCCTTTCAGGCCCCGGCCGACGAGGAGGGCAACCGCGGCCGGGAGATGCTCTCAACCGTCCTGCTTGAAGAGATCCAGGTGCTCGCCGTGCAGACGCGGACGATCGTGTCGGAAGATGATGACGAATCGAACGGCGGTTCGAGTTCGAGGCGGCGGATGGTGACGCTCAAGGTCGACAGCAAGCAGGCCGAGGCGCTGCAGCTTGCTTCAGCGCACGGCAGCATTTCACTGGCGATGCGCAACCCGCTCGATGAAACGCGGGCGTCCGGGCAGCGCGGCACGCTGTTCTCTGACCTTTCCGAGTTGTACGCCGACCGGATGCGCCCCGCGGTGCCGACGCTCGCCGAGGCTGCTGTGGCCGAGGAACTCGAACCAGAGCCAGAACCGGAGCCCGAACCCGAACCGGAGCCGGTCGAGGTCGCGGAGGTGGAAGAACCGGAGCCGGAACCCGAGCCCGCGCCGCGCTGGGAGACGGTTGTCACGCGCGGCATGAACGTCGAGCGGATCGAGTTCGAGGTTGACGAAGACGCGGAACGGGACTCCGACGCCGAGCCGGACGGTGCCGGGCCGATCGCAAAGGACACGGAGACGGACGACGACCAGGAGGGCGGCCAGTCGCCGTGAACGCCTGCCGCCAAAGACGCACGCATGACACGCATGAGGGGAACGACCGTCGTGAGACGCAGCAGAACAGATCATCGCAACCAATATCGAAATCTCATCCCGGCCGCGTCCGCCATCGCCATCGCTCTGATGGCGGGGGCGGTGGTGCATGCGGCAGCATCGGCTGATCCGGACCCGAACCCAGGCACGAACCACGAACGCGACACTGCCCCTGCGGCGCTGCAGGCCGTGATGAGTCCCGTCGAATCAGACCATGAAGACCGATCGATGCAGGTGGAGGTCGGCCGCTCATCCGTGGTCGAAGCGCCGTGGCCGGTCGCCCGCGTGTCGATCATTGATCCGGAGATTGCCGACGTGCAGGTGCTCTCGCCGGAGCAGGTGCTGGTCCTCGGCAATTCAGTCGGGTCGACGGACCTGATTCTCTGGAGCGAGGATGATGAGGTCTGGCGGCGGCGGGTCGATGTGATCATCGACTTGGAGTTCCTTGAAGACGAGCTGCGCCGTGTCTTTCCTACGGCGGATCTGGAGATGATCCAGTCGCGGCAGTCGGTCGTCGTGCGGGGGGACCTGCGCCGGGCCGAAGACACGAAGCTTCTTCGCGAGTTTCTCGAGTCCCACGGGATCAGCTACGTCGACATGACGAACCTTTCCGGCGTGCAGCAGGTTCTGCTCGAAGTTCGCGTCGCGGAAGTCAGCCGCAACGCGATGCGGCAGCTCGGCATCAACTTTTTCCACACGGGCAACGACTTTTTCGGCGCCAACGTGCTGGGAAGCTCGGCGGGGCCAATGACGCCTGTGAACATCGGTGTGCCGGGCGGAACGCCGGCCGCCCACGGCCTGCCCTTTGAGTTTCACGCCGATGTCGGCCCGACGCCGTCGGTGACGCTTTTCGGAGGCGTGCCGCGGGCAGACTTTCAGTTCTTCATCCAGGCGCTCGCGGAGAACCAGTACCTGCGCGTCCTCGCCGAACCGAACCTCGTCGCGCTCAGCGGCGAAGAGGCGAATTTTCTGGCCGGCGGCGAGTTTCCGATTCCGGTCGTGCAAAGTGGCGTCGGCGGTGACGGGGCAATCTCCATTGAGTACCGCGAGTTCGGCGTGCAGCTTCAGTTTGAGCCGGTCGTGCTCGGCGACGGACGTATCCGGCTGCGGGTCGCACCGGAAGTCAGCGATCTGTCCGACATCGGCGCGGTCGAGATCCAGGGGTTCCGCGTCCCGGGCGTGCTCACCCGCCGGGCGGAAACCACACTTGAGCTCAACAGCGGGCAGACGTTTGCGATGGCCGGCCTGCTCGATGATCGCTCGGATGCCCGGGCCTCGCGCGTGCCGATTCTCGGTGACCTGCCGGTGCTCGGCCCGCTGTTCAGGTCGGTTCGATACACGCGGGGCGAAACGGAGCTCGCAGTGCTGGTCACCGCGTCGCTCGTGGAACCGGAGTCGCGCCGGGCGGAGTCCCGCCCGCTGCCCGGCCAGCTCCATGTCGAGCCGAACAACTGGGAACTGATGGGCCGGGGGCAGCTTCAGGGCCGGGGTGTGGGCCGGGTCTCGAGGGCTGACGCCGAGTACATCAGCGAGATGGGGCTCGACCGCCTGTACGGCCCCGGGGCGTGGATGAGTTACGGAGCAAAGCCCGAAGCGGGGCGGCGCGATTCCCTCCCGGTGACGCTCGACAACCTCGAACAGCAATCACCGGACACTGACCGCGAGATTGCCGACACGGAGCGAAGGGAGCAGCCGGATTCATGAACCATGGAGCCAGCATACTCCTCGTCACCGCTGAATCAGACACCGCCGCGCTGGTCAATGAGGCAATCATGCAACGTGCGACGTTCCGAGTGGATGGTGTCTGCGATGATTTGAACGACCTTGCACTCCGCCTTGAACGGCACACGTCGTCTGCTGTGATCGTTGACATCGACCCGTCGCCGGAGCGGATGCTCGATGAACTGAGTCTGGTCACCGGCCGGTTCCCCGATGTCCGCTTTGTCGTGGTCAGCGGCACGCTTCGCAATGAGTGGATTCTTGCGGCGATGCAGGCGGGGGCGAGGCATTACCTCGTCAAGAGTTCTGTTGCAGCTGAACTCCCGGACGTGATCGAACGGGTGGTCCCGAACGGCTCAGCCGGCTACCAGGCTACGGGCAGCGTTATCACGGTGCTGAGCAGCGGGGGCGGCTGCGGCGCGACGACCGTGGCAGTGAACCTCGCCAACGAACTTCGTATTCTTGAGGAGCAGTCGACGCTGCTGGTCGATCTGGATTGCTGCTACGGCTCCGCGGCAACGCACCTCGGCGTCGAGGGGATGTACGGCCTGGCCGAAGTTCTGCGCGGAGATCGGCCGGTAGACGGCGAGCTGATCCGTTCAACGGTCGTGCAGGGGAATGATGGGCCGGACCTGCTCATGAGTCCGGCATCACTGCACCCGTCGGAACCGCCTGGGCTGGATTTCTCGCTGCTGCCCACGCTGCTGCGGGCATGCCGGGAGCAGTATGCGCATATCGTTGTTGACGCGCCGCGTGTACCGATCGACGTCGCTGCGGATTCGGCCATGACCAGCCATGCGACCCTTCTCGTATTCCAGGTCAACGTACGTGATCTCCATATCGCCCGGTCCACCATGACCGCGCTCATGCAGCGCGGCGTTCCTGCTGAGACAATTCAGCTCGTCGCCAACCGCTATCGCCGTCGTTACAGTCTGATCAGTCTCAACGATGCGCAGCGGGCACTGGACGAACGAACGATCGATACGCTGAGCAATGATTACCACAGCGCACAGCAGTCATTGAACTATGGCCAGCTTCTTGCGGAGTGTGCAGCGCGCTCTTCGTTGCGAAGGGACATTCACAAGTTCGCCCGTCAGTTGCTCGAAAGCAGGCAAGCAGCCCTGGGCAACGGCCTGGTGAGGGGAATGCGATGATGAACGAGTCGAACCACAGTGGGGGGGCCGTTGCGGCCGACCCATCGAGGCAGACGGCTGATCTCAAGACTGCCGTTCACCGGCGCCTGCTCGAGACACTCGACCTGTCCGAGGCACGCCGGATGCCGATCGAGCAACTCCATGCCGAGTGCTCGCGCCGGATTGATGTGCTCCTTTCCGAGCAGCGCCGGCCATTGTCCGCACCGGAGAAAAAGCAGCTTCTGCAGGAAGTCATGGACGAGGTCTTCGGACTCGGTCCGCTCGAAGAATTTCTGCGCGATCCGACGATCAGCGACATCCTGATCAACGGCCCGAAGCAGATCTACGCCGAACGGCGCGGGCGACTGGAAGCGGTCGACAGCGCCTTCCGCGATGACGATCACCTTCTGCAGGTGATCCAGCGCATCGCGGCACGGATCGGTCGCCGCATTGATGAAAGCGCACCGATGCTCGATGCCCGCCTCTTCGACGGGTCCCGCGTCAACGCAATCATTCCGCCGCTGGCGCTTGATGGACCCACTGTCAGTATCCGGCGGTTCGCCGCTGAACCAATTGACATCCATCGCCTGATCGAGTTCAGGGCCCTTGCCCCGGAAATTGCGCAGTTTCTTGAAGCCGCCGTCCGGTGCAAGTGCAATATTCTCATTTCGGGAGGCACTGGAACGGGCAAGACGACGATGCTCAACGCGCTGTCGCGATGGATTCCGGACGGCGAGCGTGTGGTCACGATCGAAGATGCCGCCGAACTGCAGTTGCAGCGTGATCACGTGGTACGTCTCGAAACGCGACCGCCGAACATTGAAGGCCAGGGTGAGGTCACGCAACGCGAGCTTCTTCGAAACGCGCTGCGCATGCGGCCGGATCGACTCGTCATCGGCGAGGTCCGTGGTGCGGAAGCGCTTGACATGCTGCAGGCCATGAACACCGGTCACGAAGGGTCCATGACCACGGTCCACGCCAACACATCGCGTGACGCCCTTCGCCGTGTCGAGAACATGGTCAGCATGGCCGGCCTGAACTTCCCGCTTCACGTGATTCGCGATCAGGTCGCCTCGGCGCTTCACCTCATCATTCACATTGCGCGTCTGACCGGGGGGTCCCGCCGGATGATTGCCGTCTCGGAAGTCACGGGAACAGAAGGCGATGTCATCTCACTGCAGGACATCTTCACGTACCGGCAGACCGGCCTCGATCAGGATGGAAACGCCCAGGGACAGTTTGAAACCACGGGAATTCGACCAAAGGTGCTCGATCGAATCTCGTCTGAAGGCATTGAACTGCCGACCCGACTGTTCGAGCGGCGAGTGCTCATGAAGGACCACGACTGAATCGAACGAATCAAGACCATGCTCGAGTCCTTGACCATTCTGGACCTTCTGACCATTGCCGCGGTGTTCGTGCTGATCCTGTCCGTCTGGATTGGCGGCGTCGTGTTGTGGTCCGCACGAAAAAGTGCCCGCCGAAAACAGGTTGAGCATCGTCTCGGCCTGGACAACGGCAGCGCGGGCGAGTCACGCGTGCTTCACCTCTGGCATGACGATGGTGAGGAATCGACCGTTGTGGTTCCCGATGCGGGGCGTGTTCCTCTCAGCCGGCGCATGCAGAAAGCGATTGACGCAGCCGGGCTGAATACCTCGCTCTCAGGCATCATATTGACGCTGGTCGTGGCAATCGTCGCCGTGGGAGGAGCGGTGTACGCCATATCGGGCCATGCCATTCTTGGCATCCTGGCTTCGATCGTACCGCCGATACTGTTCACGATGTATGTTCGCAATGCCGTAGCCCGCCGCGCTGCACTTTTCGAACGGCAGTTCGTGGACGCGATGCAGTTGGCGGCGCGCTCATTGCGAAGCGGCCATCCGTTGATGGGGGCGTTTCAACTCGTGTCAGAGGAGATGCCGCCCCCGGTCAGCGACCTGTTCGAAGAGATTTGCCAGCAACATGAGATGGGCGCGTCACTCGAAGATTCGCTTGCCCAGGCCGCCGAGGACGCGCCGACCACTGATGTCGGGCTTTTCGCCGCATCCGTTGCGATTCAGGTCAACAGTGGTGGCAGTCTCTCGGACATGATGGACCGCCTCGCGGCAGTAATCCGGGATCGAATGCGGATCGCCAGGCGAACACGCGTGCTCAGTGCTCAGACGCAACTGAGCAAGCGTGTGCTCATCGGCCTGCCGATCGTCATGTTCATCCTGCTGAACGTTATCGCAACGGAATACATGTCCGCGTTCTACGAGACGACCGCAGGAAACATTATGCTCGCCATCGGTGTGACGGCACTCGTCATGGGAAGTTGGGTCATGAATCGGCTTGCCATCGTTCGGTATTGATCAAGGAGGGGAGACCAGAGTGGCAATCGAAGTGATCGACTTGCTGATTCCCGCTGGGGTATTCCTCTCCGTGATGGCTGTCGGCGGAGGGGTCGCGGCGGTTCTGCATCGCCGCCGGATGCTTCAGCCGCGACTCCAGCGCGTCAAGGAGTCCTCATTTGTCAGCGCCATGCAGGAGTCCGAGGGGCAGGTGAACCCACTGCTCTCGCCGCTGGCTTCGCTGGGCCGAATCGCGGCACGTGGCGGAACATCCCCTCAATTACGCCAGGAACTCGCCAAGGCGGGCTATTACGGCGAAGCAGCCCCCGCAGTGTTCCTCGGATCCAAGATGATACTTCTGACCATAGCGCTCCTCGGCAGTGCTGCCCTCATCATGATCACGGAACTTCCGACACCACTCACGCTGGTCCTCTCGATCTCGATCACCGGCATGCTGTTCTTTGCTCCGAACATCGCTCTCGACATGATCAAGCGGCGACGAAGCACGGAGCTTCGGCAGAACCTTCCCGACGCCATTGACCTGCTTGAGGTCTGCGTCACCGCCGGCATGGGGCTGGACATGGCCTGGAACGCGGTGGCCGATGAGATCCGTTCCGTGAGTCCGGTACTTGCCGATGAAATGGCTCTGACAAACCTCGAAATGCAGCTTGGCGCGGCCCGATCTGATGCGATGAGACGCATGGCGGAGCGCACCGGTGCAGAGGAATTGTCATCGCTAGTCGCCATGCTCGTTCAGTCGGACCGGTTCGGAACCAGCATCGGCGAAACTCTTCGAACCTTCGCTGCGTCGATGCGTGAAGGCCGCAGCCAGCGGGCCGAGGAAGCAGCCGAGAAGATGGCTGTCAAGATCCTCTTTCCAATGGTTCTGTTCATATTTCCTGTCATGCTGATCATTACTGTCGGCCCTGCGGGGATCGCCATAGCGGAGATGATCAGCGAACACTGAGGCGACCACCTGCCAAGAGGTTTCACGAAAGGGCATGATCATGACACCTCGGTTCTCTACCATCCCCGTGCTGGCGGCATGCATTGCCATGGCTGGCTGTGACAAGACGCAACCGCATCCGGACAACCATGCAGCGGTCAACCAATCCATGGTGCGGATGCTCAACCGATCAGCCATCGACGAGGCCATCATTTCACAGCACACCCTGTACCCGTATCACTTTGTCCGGCATGACGCCACACTCAACGAACTGGGTCAGCGTGATCTTGATGTGCTGCTTTCACACTTCCTGACCTATCCGCATGCCAGCCGGCCGCTGAATGTGCGTCAGGGCCGAACCAGTGACGAGCTTTACGAGCGGCGGGTCGGACGCGTGCTGCAGATCATCAAGGACGCGGGACTCGATGCCGAGACCGTCGAGCCGGCGGATGATCACCCCGGGGGGGAAGGTGCGGCGAGCGGACGCGTTATCCGAATCATGGAGCGAAGCCGGGATGGCATGTCGCTCGACGGCAATGCCTCCGGTCCCACATCCGGAGAAGCGTCGCAATGAATACTTCTGTTCTTCGAACATCATTCAGGAGAGGGCGACGCGTGAGCTCGTGCGTGGCGGTCTGCCTGATACTCGGGTGGTTTGCGGGGTGCGAAACCGCCACTTCAACGAGTAATGGATATTCCCGGCCAGCGAGCGGTGTTTCGACGTTCGAAAGCAACAAAGGGAAAGATCCCATACCGGAGACACTGTTCAGCGTCAGCCGGATACTCATCGCCCAGGGTCGCGATGAGGAAGCGGAACCAATCCTGCGACGCATCACCAGCGAACACCAATCGTTCGTGCCCGCCTACAACAAACTCGCGGAGATTCAGATGCGTGACCAGCGACTCGGCGAAGCGTTGCAGACGCTCCAGGCCGGTCTGGAAGAAGACCCGGAGAACGTTACGCTGTTGAACAACCTCGGCATGTGCTGGTTGCTCAGGGAGCGGTATGACACGGCTCTTGAAGTGTTCACCGAAGCGGCTTCGCTTTCCCCTGATGACGCGCGACTCCGGGCGAACATGGCTGTGGCGATCGGCATGCAGGGGAGGTACGACGAGGCGTTTGCGCTTTACGAGCAGGTCGTCAGCCGCGCCGAAGCGCACTACAACCTCGGTGTGCTCGCTCAGGCGCGCGAAGACTACGGCCGCGCCGGTGATGAGTTCGCTCAAGCGGAGCGCATCAATCCGTCGGTTGTACGGCGCCGGTTCGAGCAATGACGTCTGACAGGGAAGGGGGGCAGCGGGAGGCTGCTGGATGTTTCTGCTCAGCCGGATTCGCTCGCTTCGTGCAACTCTTGTAAAAAACAACCGGCCGCGGCAGATGCCGCGGCCGGTGTCGTTTCAGTCATCAGTTGTCGTTCGGGAGCTTTTACTCAGGGACGACGTTTGATGCCTTCGGCCCCTTCGCTTCCTGAGCGAGATCAAACTTGACGCGCTGTCCCGGGCTGAGGGACCGGAAGCCGTCCATCTTGATTTCGCTGTGGTGAACGAAGACATCTTTGCCGCCGTCGTCCGGCGTGATGAAGCCGAAGCCCTTTTCGTCCATGAACTTTGACACGATTCCTGTGGCCATGATGAGAACCCTTGCTTGCTATCGTCACTTGGTTTCCGATCCTGGCCCTACGCAGCCGAACCGAGCAGAGATGTAGACGACGTCACTCCGACTTTCTTGAACGCCACCATGATAGGCACGAAACCGGCGCGCGAGCAAGCCAAAAACTCCGGTTTTCATTCCTGATCGGCGTCGGGTAGCCTGCCTGCTAAGCCGCCTCCGCCTCGCATCGAAGGATTCCAATCCATGGAACAGTCCACCACAGAACCGCAGTACCTTGGCATGGTGTTGTGTGACAACGTGTTACGGGACCCGGACACTGGAAAGTACTACCTGCTGGGAACGTCGACCCACACCTTCGCCCGCTCATTTCCAGCCCGTTATCGGCGGATGTGTGTCTACGTCGCGCTGACTGGCATCCACGGGTCATGCCCGATCACGATTCAGGCCGTCCGGGCGGATTCCGAGGCCGGGGAGGATGTGCAGATTGGTGAAGCCAAGGGGACCATTCAGGCCCCGGATCCTCTTGCCGTCGCAGAGATTACGCTCAAAATCAACAACCTCGTCTTTCCCCGGGCCGGCCAGTACCACTTTCAGCTCCTTGCCGGCTCATCACTGCTCGGCGAACGGCGGTTCACGGTTCACCAGATGGAGCAGTCACAGTAGCAACTTGAGTCACAAGGGATTGGGTGTACGTAAACGCGAGACGAGCCCGGAACGGTCATCCGGTCACGCGATCACCGGGCAGGGGGCCCGACCATGAGCCGGCCGGGTGGGGCGACCTCGCCCCGGTGACGGCGGGCAACGTGATCGATTCACCATCCAGACGCAACGTCCCGAGCACTGCCATCGCTGCTGCTTCACGAGCATCGATCGGCATGCCCAGTTCGTCAATTGTTCCGACATGCTGAATCGAACTATCTTCGCTGCCAAGCCATGCCTGCAGCCGGCGAAGAAAGTGCGCATTCCGGGTCCCGCCGCCCGCAAAGTAGACCTCTTGAGGGGAATGATGGGCACAAGCAATCGATTCGGCGATCACCCGCGACACCGCGTCAGCCGCAGTCGCCAATCGGTCCGCCGGCGACAGCGCGGCCCCTGACTCGGCCGTGCTCTCAGCCAGAGCACCGGCTGCCGCATCGATCAATTCATCGCCAGTTCCAAGCGATCGGCCGCCTTCAGATTGGCGCCTGATGATTTTACATAACGCTTCAGCAGCAGGGGCGTACACGCGACCGGTCGAAGCGGCTCGACCACCGTCGTCGTACGGCTGACCGAGCAGCCGCCAGGCCAGGCCGTCCAACACATGATTGCATGTACAGATGTCACCACCGCGGATCTGATCGACGGCCATGGTTGATGGATCATCGACCGGCAGCCAGCTGGCATTGCAGAAGCCGCCCAGGTTGACGATTGCCCGCCGATACTCGGTGCTGCGGAACATGACCCAGTCGGCCAGCGGGGTAATCGGCGCCCCTTGGCCGCCGCTGGCAACGTCCTGGCGGCGGAGATCAGTCAGCACCGGCGTCGTATGGCCGGCGATGGCTG
>SLJD01000110.1 GCA_007135295.1 Phycisphaerales bacterium | reverse complement strand
TGCGTCCCGATCGTCTCGGCGCTGCCCAGAAACAGCGTGCCGCCATCGCGCAGCGCGAAGTTGAACATCGAAAGGATCTTCCCCTGCGTGTCCGGCTCGATATAAATGAGCATGTTTCGGCAGCAGATGAGGTCCATCCGGGAAAACGGCGGGTCGCTGATCACATTGTGGCGCGCGAAGATGATCAAATCGCGGAGATGCTTCTTCACCTCGTACGTCGCATCACGCTTCATGAAGAAGCGGTCAAGGCGCTCTTGGGACAGTGTCGTCGCGATCGTGTCGGGATAGATACCTGCCCGGGCCGTTTCGAGACTGTCTGAAACATCCGTGGCGAATATCTGGGGCTTGATTCGCTTGCCCGACAGCTCGACCCGCTCAAGAAGCAGCATGGCAATCGTGTACGCCTCTTCACCAGTGGCGCACCCGACCGTCCAGACCCTGATCTCATCGCCGTCCTTTTGCCTCGCGATCAGTGGATCGATGACCTGGCGTTCCAACTCGTCCCATGCCTCGGGGTCGCGGAAGAAGCTGGAGACATTGATCATCAGGTCGCGGAACAGCGACGCGGCCTCGTTGGCATCCTCGCGCACGAGTGTCGCATACGCAGCGAACTTATCGACATTGCGCAGACTCATGCGACGCTGCGTGCGGCGGAGGAGCGTGGGCCGTTTGTAATCCGTGAAGTCGTACTCGAATTGATCGTGGAGCGCCTTGAGAATGGTTTGCAGGGTGGCCGGCTCGACGTCAGGCGTCTGGTCGTCAGTCGCGGCGAGCTCGTTCTCGTGCGGATGCGTCGCCAGGTGCTGGAGCACCTCGGGCATATGCGCGATCGGAAGCACCAGATCGGCGAGCCCGGTGCCGACGGCGCTGCGCGGCATGCCGTCGAACTCGGCCGTATCGGGATCCTGCACCATCACCGTGCCGCCAGCGGACTTGATCGCGGAAATCCCCCGCGAGCCGTCCGCCGCCGTGCCGGAAAGGATCACGGCGATGGCCCGGTCGCCGTAGGTGGAAGCAAGCGAATCGAAGAATCGATCGATGGGGCGGCGCTGGCTGCGCTCGGTTTCCGGGGCGAGTAGCCGCAAGCAGCCGTTGCTGACCACGACATCGCGATCAGGCACGCACACGTAGATGTGATCCGGCTCGATCGCCAGTCCGTCCTGCGCGGGCCGAACCTTCAGCTGGGTGTGCCGGGACAGAAGCTCAACAAGGTGGCTTTCACCCTTGGGATCGAGGTGCTGGACAATGACGAACGCCATACCTTCGAGTGCCGAGTTGGCATCAAACAGTTCGGTCATTGCCGCCAGCCCGCCGGCCGATGTGCCAATCCCGACCACAGGGAATGCCTTGCCCTCGATCATTCCGCTCCCCAATGGGCCTGCATCGCCACCCCGGCAAACGCGCTGCGATGAGGCTATGAAGTCAGCCCCGGCTTACTTCCTGCCCAACGCGGCGGTGGGCGGGCTGTCGGTTATGGTAGCCGCGCGGGCCCGGTGAGCCAACATTCGGGCGACCGGGGCGCACGCAAAAGTCATCGTTCACACTCCGGCCCGGCGTCCACCGGTCATGAGCAGCGCCAGGCCGCCGACCGCCAGCGCGGCGCCACCGACCATGTACCACATCGTGGTCTCGGTGAAGCGCCCCGTGAAGAAGTTGCTGAACTGATCCGCCAGCGAGTCAGAGGCATTGAGCCCAACGACGAAGAGGATCACACCAACCGTTAAGACGACTATTCCGCCGATGCGAATAGGAGTCATGTGCAGTCCTTTCCTGGTTGCTTGTTGCGTTGATTGCAGATGGGTCGTATCCGACATGGATCACGGCCTTGGGGCCGTCGAGCAGCGCATCGCCGGGCAGCAGATACGTCAGTGATCGACCGTCATAGGCGTGGAAACAGTAACGGTACTCTCCCGGTTCGAGTTCGAGCGCCGTTTTCCAGATCTCATCGCCGCATGGACGCAGCGAGTAGATGCGCGACTTGCCCGGGCGTCGTTCGAGGACCAACTTCACCTGCTGCGCCTGGCCGCAGCGAATCTCAAAGGCACAGCCGTATTGAATCAGACGCTCATTGTTCATAGTGTCCATGCTCCTGCATTAAACCTGCGAATGAAATCATCGCTGACAACAGAATTTCACATCCTGGGTTGGTCAACACTGGCCGACGCGGTAAGGCCCTTCGTTAGGCGGGGGCTGCGCGGACACAACCAGTGATGGATGACCGTGTCGGCCCGGGCGGCGTCGGCGAGCTTTCTTTCCTAGCCGCGGCACAACTCTCTGACCTCTACCGGGCTGACCGATACACCCTCTCGCTCCGTGAGAACCTTGGCGATCTCCTGGTAGCTCCTGGCCACCAGTGTGTTGGGATGTTCGCCCTTGTGTTGGCAGAGAAACGCCGTGTCGTTTCGCCGGTGCATTTGTGTCCCTCCTCTGCTGACAGATTTGATTGCAAGGCGCCGCTTCCCCTGCGATGCCTGCCTGCAACGCTCCTTACCTCACGTCAATGAAAACCGGACCAAAATCTTGTGTCTGCTGCGTTCAATGCAGGGATTTGTGGGGCGCCAATGTGATCGTTGCCAGAACTTTGCCCGTACCGATCAGCGGAGCGGCGCTGGATTTGTCCTTGTCGTAGCTCGATCGGCAGTTGGTCCAGAACAGATAAGCGCCCACGCCCAGGCCAATCACCGCGAGCAGAGCAAGCACGATCAGTGCGTCGTTCATAAGTAGGTCGTACATCAGCACCCCTTTCAGGTGTTATGAGTCGGGTTGTGCAGGTCAGTACGTTCGAAACCGCATCTCCGTTGTCTGGCGCCAGCCGCTTCCCTCCGCGCGGCCGGCGCCAGCCCCTCAACGTCTCAAGCCCTGGTGTCATGCGACCCCCTCCGGGTGGGCACGGGATCAGGACGATTGATCTATTTCATTGCGT
>SLJD01000124.1 GCA_007135295.1 Phycisphaerales bacterium | reverse complement strand
GTTTTTCCCTTTCTCAGGTCCCGCAGACTACTTTCCAGTTCCCCGGTTGGCAAGGCGTTCCCACGGGACCGGGGCATTTTCTCAACTGGCCCACCTACCCCTTTCGCGGTGAATCGCCGCCCGGATCCAACCGCCGCTGCCTTCTGTTCCCGCCCCGGACTTTGCGGCACTTCGGAACAGCCACAGCGCAGGCAGGCAAGCCGGCGTCGAGACCACGCTCACTCGCCCGCTCCAGAGTTTCCATAAGCGGTGATGCTCAGCTTGCTGCCGGCGCTTCGGCCGCCGAGTCGACCTGAGCCGGGCGGCGGCTGGTCGTCATCCGCTGCTGAGCCGCTTCCATCATCGGTCCATCGACGGGCCGGCCGGTCCGCATCGCTTCCATAAAGCAATCGAACAGGTAAGACGAATCGTGCGGCCCGGGCGAGGCCTCGGGATGGTGCTGGACCGCGAGAATCGGCCGGCTGGTATGCCGAAATCCCGCAACCGTGCCGTCATTGAGATGCAGATGCGTCACTTCGGCCCCCACCCCCCGGAGCGACGCTTCATCGACGCAGAAGCCGTGGTTCTGGCTCGTAATCTCCACACGACCGGTCAGGACGTTGCGCACCGGCTGGTTCGCACCGCGGTGGCCGAACTTTAACTTGTACGTCGTCGCCCCGAGCGCAAGGGCGAGCAACTGATGACCGAGGCAAATGCCGAACGTCGGCACCTCGCCGGCCACAGCCGCCAGAGTGTCGACGACGCGCTGTACCGCGACCGGATCGCCCGGCCCGTTCGAGATGAACAGACCGTCCGGCTTCATCGCTCGGATTTCGTCCGCGGTCATGCTGTGCGGCACGGCACGGACGCGGCACCCGCGGTCGACAAGATTGCGATAGATGTTGCGCTTCGCGCCGCAGTCCAGCGCCAGCACCGTGTAGCGAGGCTCGCCGGCCGGTTCGAGAACTTCTTCTCCCCCGCCACCGGGCAGACGCCATTGGCCAAGGTCCTCCTCGAAGTCGTACGCCTCGGTCGGGCTGACGACGTCAGCGAGGTTGCGCCCGGCCATGGGTGGTGCAGATCGGGCGGCCTCGACCAGGTCGCTGTCACTGCGTTCTGAATCGCACGAAACGACGCCGCGCATCGCCCCGGCAGTGCGCAAATGCCGGACGAGCGCGCGTGTGTCCACGCCACTGATCCCCACCACGCCGTGCTCCGCGAGCCAGTCGCCGAGATCCTTGTGGGAGCGGTAGTTCGAGCGGATGCGGCTGATCTCCCGCACGACGAAGCCGGCGACCTGCGGCCGGCCGGATTCGATGTCTTCAGGACTTACGCCGTAATTGCCGATCATCGGCGCTGTCATGACCAGAATCTGGCCGGCGTAACTCGGATCCGTCAGCGATTCCTGGTATCCGGCCATGGCGGTGTTGAAGACCACCTCGCCATCGGCGCTCCGGGACTGTTCGCACGCGCCGAACGCCCGACCATGAAAAACCGTGCCGTCTTCAAGGGCGAGCCGGGCCGGCGGTGTCGTCTCTGTGCTGCTCATTGCCGACCAGTATAGACGACCGTCCATCGCGCAGCACTGCGCCGACAGCCGGTCTCGGTCGCGAATCACCCGATGGTCACCAGTTTACAGGGCGCGTCCGGACGAAGCAGCCGGTTTGATCGACCATTGCGCCGCCAGAGCGCGAATCGTCGCCGGGCCGGTGCCGCAGCAACCGCCGATGATCATCGCCGGCCGCGCCGGTTTATCGCCTCTTTCGTCTTCATTCTCTGCCATGCCGACGCCGATCCACTGCTCGGCGTACGCGGCATATCGCTGCGGATCGGTCGCATCCGTCGGCCGCCAGCCGCCCCGGCCGTCCGGCTCGCCGACGTTCGCCGACGCGAGCAGCCGCATCCGCGGACCGACGAGTGACTGAAGGAGATCAAACTCCCCGGCAAGCTTCGGCGCGGGCACGCAGTTCAATCCCACGGCCAGCGCGCCGGCGAGAGCATCGCCGAGATCATCGATCACCGACGTGACCGGTTCACCGCTGAGCAGGACGCCGCGAGTGGATGCATCGGATGATTCGCCACGGACGATCATGCTCAGCACCCACCGGTCCGGGGCGAGGCGTGCCGCCTCCTGCGCTGCGGCGACGGCCTCACGCCGCGTTCCCATGGTCTCCAGCACGACGGCGTCCACGCCGGCGCTCAACATCCGCTCGATCTGCTCAGCGTGTTCCCGGTGACAGGTCGAATCATCCGGCGCGCGGTGGGGCGTGTAACAATCCTCGAGTGGTCCGATTGAGCCGAACACAAGCGCCTGCGGGTTGATCGCATCCCGGGCGCTGCACGCCGCTTCGACGCCGGCAGCGACAACCTCATCAACGACGCGCGAATCCGAGCCGACGGGCAGCGCCCGGCGGTGAGCGCGAAACGTGTTCGTCGTAACCAGCGCCGCCCCGGCGGCGAGGAAATCACGATGCAACTCGAACACCAATTCCGGACGGGTGAGGTTCGCACCGGCTGACCAGAGCGGACCGGTGAGATCCACGCCACGGCGGCCGAGTTCCATGCCGATCGAGCCGTCGAGCAGCACAACTCCGCCGCCCCCGGCGACCGGATGGATGAGCGCATCAAGCTGTTGTCTGACGGTCACGACGCCTCGGTCAGTTCGCACAGGTTCGCGGTCGCCTTCGGCCCGCGGCGCATGGTGATCATCGCGATCTCCGCCGGGCAGTTCACGCGCAGCGGGAACCACGCGCCGACGCCGGTCGTGACGTACAAGTGGCTGTCTCGCTCTTGAAACACGCCGGCGCTGCGCCGATGGGCGACCGCCAGATTCGTGTTCGGCATGCCCTTGAGGGCGACCTGCCCGCCGTGCGTGTGGCCGGCGAGGGTCAGGGGGATACCAAGCTGCGATGCCCGACCGAATGATTTCGGGTTGTGCGACAGCAGCAGGTGCGCAAAGTCGCC
>SLJD01000265.1 GCA_007135295.1 Phycisphaerales bacterium | reverse complement strand
CAGTTTCGGCGTGCTGCACCTCGGTGATCACAACCTGCTCGGCACGGTCCGGGAGTTCCGGAATGAAGAGGCCTATCGCGAGATGGCGGAAGACCTCGAAGAGTCGTTCCGCCGTGCCGACATCGCCGACACAATACGCCGGCTCGACAATCATTTCGGCGAGCACCACTACACAGTGACGACGATCTTCCGCGATGAGCAGCGACGCATCCTCGATCAGATTCTCGATTCAACGCTTGCCGATGTGGAGGCGACGTACCGGCATGTGTATGACGATCACGCTCCGCTGATCCGCGCGCTGAGCGGGATGAACGCGGGCATTCCCGGCGTGTTGCGCACAACCGCGGAATTCATCGTCAACCTTGATCTCAAACGTGCGTTTGAAGACCCCGATATGGACCTGACGTGGGTGTACCAGACGCTTGAGGACACCGCGCCGTGGGGGCTTCATCTGGATACGGAAGGGCTGAGCTTCGCCCTCAAGGAGTGCGTTGAGCGGGCCGCCATGGCGCTGGCTGAACAGCCGGACGATGACGAACGACTGAAGCGGCTGATCGATCTGGTTACGCTCGTTCGCCATGTGCCGTTCGAGGTCGATCTGTGGAAGACGCAGAACATCTTTTATGATCTGCTCCATGAGCATTACTCGAAGCGCAAGATGTCAGCCGACGCGGATCAGTCCGAATGGATCGAGCACTTCGAATCGCTCGGCGAGCAGTTGCGCGTCGCGCTGGAACCGGCGCTCGAGCCCGTCAAGGGATGAGGTTGCATGCGCGTCCCCGCCTCGACATGTCGAGTGCAACTCACTCCCCATGCGGGATTTGAGCACGCTCGCGGCCTGCTTGACCACCTCGTCGAAATGGGTGTTGATGCGCTGTACCTCTCGCCGATACTCGCTGCCCGGGCAGGGAGCGAACACGGCTACGACGTCGTCGACCCCACGCGGATCAGCGAGCAACTCGGTGGCGAAGCGGCGTTTGCGCAGCTCGCCCGTGACGCCCATGCTCACGGACTCTCGATCATCCTCGACATCGTGCCGAACCACCAGGCCCTTGACCCGCACAACCCCGCGTGGATGGATGTTCTCGCCCACGGGCCTGCTTCGCAGTACGTGAACTGGTTCGATATCGCCTGGGACCGCGCCTCGGGCGGTTCGCCGATCGAAGCCGGAATCGCTGTCCCTGTGCTTGGTGGAACACTGAAGCAGGTCCTGGACGAGGGGGAACTCTCGCTCGCCCGGGACGGCGCGACGATTCAGTTCCGGTACTACGAATGGGCGTTTCCCCTCGATGTGCGCGGGCATGGCAGCATCTTTGAAGCCGCGGCATCCGTGTGCGACGCCAATCGTGGCGTCGAGCGGCTTCGTTCACTTGCTGAGCACGCCCGGTCAGCCCCGTCCTGGCAGGAAGGCGATGAACAACCCGCCACCCGGCGCCGCGAAATCGCCCGTTCGGTTATCGATGCCCTCAGTGAACTTGTCGCCGATCAGTCGGCGGCGAACGCAATCGACCAGGTCATTGCCGCCGTCAATCAGCATCCCACCGCCGAGGCCCCGGTGTCCGCCGACGCGGGGGCTGGTGCCGATGAATTGACGATCGAATCGCTGCTCGCCGGCCAGCCGTATCGGCCTGAACTCTGGCGGACAGCGATGCGCGACCTGTCCTATCGCCGGTTCTTTGACATTACACACCTGATCGGCGTGCGCGTCGAAGATCCCGACGTATTCAAGCAGACCCACGCCCGCACGCTCGAACTCATGAAGGACGGCCTCGTCGATGGTCTTCGAATCGATCACATCGACGGCCTGGCTGAGCCCGGGCCATACCTTGAGCAATTGCAACAGGCCGCATGGGCGTACGGAGCCGGCGCTGACGGCTGCTACGTGCTCGTCGAGAAGATCCTCGAAGGCGCCGAATCTCTGCCGGACGACTGGCCCGTCGCTGGAACGACCGGCTACGACTGGCTCAACGCGGCAGGCAGCGTCTTCGTCGATCGGGCCGGCGGGGAGAAAATGGCGGACCACCAGCGCAATGTTCTCGGCGGGCCGGCCGACTTCCATCAACTTGTCGTCGGTGAAAAGGCCCGGCTGGCGGTCGAGTTGTTTGGTGGCGAGGTCGAGTATCTGCACGAGGGGCTTACTCGCGTTCTCGACTCTCATCCCGGTCCGACCATGCGCACCGATGACCTGAAGGACGCGCTCATTGCTGTCAGCGCAGCCGTGCCCGTTTACCGCACGTACATCACACGTGACGACGTGCGGGCGAACCGGCGGCACGAACGGGATGTGCGCATCCTCGAACAGGCGATCGACGAGGCCCGGATGAGCCGTCATTCGCTTGACACGCCCGCCCTGGCCGGCCTGGCTGACGTGTTGCTCGGCCGCTGGCCGACGGTCGAGCAGGGCGACGACCGCCTCAACGCTGCCGCCGACTGGATTATCGCCTGGCAGCAGTTCACCGGCCCGTTGACGGCCAAGGGGCTCGAAGACACGGCGCTCTACCGTGATGTGCGGCTAATCTCCTTGAACGAAGTCGGTGTCGATGCCGAGCGCCTCGAACGCCCGGGGGACGTGCAATTCCTTCACGAACACAACGCTCGCGCGCAGGCGAAATGGCCCGGCACGATGACCGCCACTTCGACACACGACACGAAACGCAGTGAAGACGCCCGGATGCGGCTGCACGTGCTCTCCGAACTCGCCGACCAATGGCTTTCCGCAACCAACCGCTGGCGTGAGTTGAACGAGCCACATCGCCAGCGTGTGGACGACGGCCCGGCGCCCCGGCCTCCGATGGAGCACCTGCTCTATCAGAGCATGCTCGCTGTCTGGCCGCTCGACGGGACCCGCGATCCGGGATTGGAGTTCGCAGACCGCCTCGTGGCGTACGCGATCAAGGCCGCCCGAGAAGCCAAACGCCGCACGAGTTGGATCGATGCCGACACTGAGTACGAACGCGCGCTTGAGCAGTTCGTCCGCACCGTGCTGGACCCATCGGCCGCGCCAAGGTTCATTGAGGAAATCGATGACTGGGCCGGGCAATTGGCGTGGTACGGTGCACTGAACAGTCTCGTCCACGTGGTGCTGAAGATTGCCTCGCCCGGTGTGCCGGATCTTTACAACGGCTGTGAAACATGGAACTTCAGTCTCGTCGATCCCGACAACCGCCGCCCGATCGATTGGGATCGGATTGCTGCAACGCGGGCCTCGCTGCCCGATGCCGGGAATGCTGACGTTTCCGAAAACGTCGGCCGGCTGCTCAGCCGCTGGCGGGACGGGGCGATCAAGATGCACATCACGCGAGCGGCGCTGCGTGCACGCCGGGAACGCCGCGACCTCTTTATTGGCGGCGAATACCAGCCATTGCGTGTGACCGGTTTCCGGGCGGATCACGCCTGCGCGTTCGCCCGACACGCGAAGGATCAGCATGCCGTCACCGTTGCCGGCCGTCTTATGACCTCCTTCGCCAAGCCGGAAATCCCTCCGACCGGCCACGCCGTCTGGACTGACACCGCGGCGTCGGGAATCGACGTGCCTGCAACGCGATGGCGCGATGTCCTGACCGGGCGGTCGATTGAGATCCGTGAAGGCGTGCTCTCCCTGGCCGAAGCATTCGCGACCCTTCCGGTCGCGCTGCTGGTCGCGGAGTCCTGACCGGCTCGGCGCGCAGGAGCGACCGTTGCCGCCATGGATGGAAGGAACATGCTCGGCCGGGCGGAGTGCATGGCGGCGCCGTTCGGCCGAAGCGATCATCCGGGCGGCGAAAGGGTCAGATGATGTTTCGGGGGGCCGGCCAGCAGGGGGGTGGCGACGCCATCACGCCAAGCATCATGCCCTGCATCGTAAAACGGCGAGAGCAGATGGCCGCTCTGCCCGCCCGGCATGTGAAACACCCCGTCCTCTTCCCGGCCCGGCCGGACGATCATGCGGAAGCTGGAGGCGAAGGTCGGCGAGGCGCCGCGGACCGACTGCCGCGCGCCGGGCTGATGATGCTGCGGCATGTCAACGAATCGCGTAAGCCAGGCCGGCAACGCTTCCGACACGGGGTGCGACATCGCCAGCCGATTCGTTTCACTCCAGAGTGGCTCGACAGTGCCGTGCGCCCGGTCGAGGCCGTCAATGGTCGTCGCCAGCACGTCCGTGAGAAAATCGTCCCACGTTTCGAATGGCAGGGGCAGCATGTGGTCGGACCGGGACTCCAGGATCCGCCGCACCGGTTCTTCGGTCATGAACCAGCGGAACACAAAATCCGGGTCAGCGTCCTTCGCCGGGACGGTCAGGGCATCAATGAGCCGGCCGTGCAGTTCGCGGCGGAAATCGACAAGCAGCCGCATCGCCGGATCGTCCTGCGTCGCCCGGCCGCTCCACCGTCGACTGATTTCCGCCGCCGCATCAAGAACCGGCTCATTCTCTCGGGCGTCCGCCAGTTCAACGATGAGGTCGCGATAGAAATCATGAGGCTCGCTGCGCGTGTCGAGTTGTAGATCGAGCATGTCGCGCTCGGTCCATGGCGGGTCACCATCGGCCAGCAGCGAGGCGATCCGCCGGGCGCGGAACGGCTCCGCCCAGTGTCGGCCGAGCGACCGGGCGCGATCGACCGGCAACGTCCGCTGATTGGCGGTGTGGATCAGGCCGTCATCCGGGTTGATGACGATCGGTCTCCGGCTCTCATCGAGCGGGCCCGCCCAGCCGGCATCGGGATCGGTGCTCAACCGCGGATACTTGCCGTCCTCGCCGCGCCGGTTCGGCAGGAAGCCGGTGACGATCCATCCTACGCGGCCGTCAGCATCGGCAAGCGCAACGTTCTGCGCCGGCCCCCACCAGCGGCGAAGCACGTTGACCGCTTCCGGCACGTCGCCGGCCTGGGGCAGATCGATGATATCGAGACTGACCATCTCCGGATGCAGGGCGGTCCATTGCAGCGCGATCGGCCGGTCGCGGTGATCATGGTCGATCACGGGGCCCCATCGGGTCGTACGAATTGTCACGTCCTTATCAGGGCGGCCGTTGACGGATACGGTCTCTTCGATCGTGCCGAACGGCTCGGAACCGTCCGCGGTCAGGTATCGATCCGGATCGTCGGGATCGGTTTCGATGATGATCAGATCCTGAAAGTCGGCCTGGGCGTTTGTCACGCCCCAGGCGACGTGGCCGTTCGACCCGGCGATAACAGCCGGCGATCCGGGAATCGACGCGCCAACAAGCTTTTTTCCCATCCCCCAATGCATCTGCACGCGGTACCACGTGTTCGGTACGTTGAGCGGCAGATGCGGATCGTTGGCGAGCATCGCGGCATCGCCCCCGGCGTGTTGGCCGGCGACCGCCCAGTTGTTCGAGCCGGCGACCAGCGGCTCTGCGAAATCCGCAGGCGATGGAGCGGCAGCGTTCCGCCAGCGTTCATCGTTTCGCAGGTCGACAATCTCCGGACCGGGGATAGCCGGCGGCTCGATGCCGTCATCCTCTCCATCGCCGGAGACGAGCGGTGCGTCGAATCGGCTGACATCGGTCGTCAGAAACTCGACGAGTTCAGCCGGCATGGTTTGCCGCATCGTGTGCGTTGCCCGTTTCATCGGCACGTTCGGATGCAGCAGATCGAACATCGCAAACTGCACAAGCACGGAATCGCGCGGCGTCCACGGCTGCGGAGCCGCCTGCAACAACAGGTACTCCGGCGGATCGACGCGGAGTTCATTCATCGCCGCGTTCACTCCCGCGGCGTAGCGTTCGAGCAGGCGGCGATGATCGGGTGGAAGCTGCTCCACGACCTGGTCGGCGACAGCCGCGAACCGGTACCGCCGCATCTTCCGGTCCTGTTCGAACGCCGGAGGACCGATGATCGCCGACAGTTCCCCGGCCGCGTGTCGGCGAAACGTGTCCATCTGAAAGAACCGGTCCTGCCCGTGAACGAACCCTTGGGCGAAGATGACATCCTCGAACTGTTGGCCGCGAAGCACCGGCACGCCGTGCTGATCGCGTTCAATCTCGATGGGGGCGGTCAGGCCGGAAACCACGATTGTGCCGTCGATCATCGGTCGTGAAGCGGCGACGAGGGCATACGCCAGTCCGGTCGCACAGACGGCGAGCAGAACGACGGCTGCCGCAGACCACAGCAACCAGCGCCGAAGGCGTCGAGGCCGGGCCGGACGTGGGCCGTCGGTGGCTGCGTCACCGGTGCTCATCCCCACAGCCCTTCAAACATCGGGGTGGTCAGGTACCGTTCGCCGAAACTGCACGCAAAGGTGACGATGGTCTTGTCCCGGTTTTCGGGTTTGGCGGCAAGTCGGGCGGCGGCGATGACGTTCGCGCCGCTGCTGATCCCTCCGAGGATGCCTTCTTCAGACGCAAGCCGCCGGGCCATGACGAAGGCGTCCTGATTGCCGACAACCTCCACGCCGTCGAGCAGTTCGGTGTCGAGGTTCGGGGGGATGAACCCGGGCCCGATGCCCTGGATCTTGTGCGGGGCGGGCCGACCGCCGGAAATGACGGCCGACGCCTCGGGCTCGACGGCGATGGCCTGGACTTCGGGGTTGTGCTGTCGCAGGCAGCGTGTCACTCCGGTGATCGTTCCGCCAGTGCCCACGCCGGCGACGACAATGTCAACCTCGCCATTCGTATCCTCCCAGATCTCCGGGCCGGTGGTCTGCTCGTGGATGTCGGGATTCGCCGGGTTGTCGAACTGCTGGGGCATCCACGCGTTGGATTCTCTTTCGAGCAGTTCATTGGCCCGGTCGACGGCGCCGGGAATGCCGTCCGCCGCCGGGGTGAGCACGAGACTCGCGTTCAGGGCCCGCAGCAGCACCCGCCGCTCCATGCTCATTGACTCGGGCATCGTCAGGGTCAAGCGGTAGCCGCGGCACGCGCAGACGAACGCCAGGGCGATTCCCGTGTTGCCGGACGTCGGCTCGATGATGTGCGTTTCCGGATTAATCAGGTCGCGTTTCTCAGCGTCGGCGATCATGGCTTCAGCGATGCGGTCCTTGACGCTGGCCATGGGGCCGAAAAATTCACATTTGACCAGCACACGGGCGTGATCGCCGGGCACGATGCGGCGAAGCCGCACCATCGGCGTGTTGAAGACCGTGTCGGTAATGGCGTCGTAGATCCTGCCGTGGGCCATGTGAAGTTCATCCTTGATCGGCTGCCAGTCCGGCAAGCAGCCATCGCAGCCGAGTGATCAGGGTATCGGGAATACCGGTAAGAGGTCCGGCACGCACGCCGCCGGTGAGCAGGGGTGTGCGTCGAGCCGGCCGATCCGGAGCAATCCCGGACGAACCCGGGGCAATCCGAAGACCGCTCGGTGACTGTTCCGCGGATCGTTCCGGGGGTCGTTCCGGGGGTTGGTCCGGGGTCGGAACCGGGCCGAAAGCGCTCAACCGGGGCGGGATGCACGAGGCCGACCGCAGCCCGTACTATATCGTCATGGAACCGACTGACCACCGCCAGGGAGGCGAATCGATCATCGAACCGGACCGCATGAATGATACGGCCGCCCGTATTACCGAGTCGATCCTCGCGGACCGTCGGATCCGCCGGCTGTCGGCGATCTATATGCCGAATCGGGATGCGATCGTCAGCATCCTCGACAAGCTTGAATGGCTCGTATTCCCGGGGTTTTTCGGTCCGCGGGCGCTGTCCGAGCATTCCATGCGCGAGCACGTCCAGCGGGTGCTCGATGAGGTCAGCAATTCGCTGTTCAGCCAGATCACCGGGGCGCTGCGGTATGAACAGGGCGTCGAATGGGGTGGGCCGGCGTTCGAGCAGCAGTGCGCCGCGTCCGACCGGCGGGCCCGCGCGATCGTCGCCGACTTTATCGACCGCATCCCCGAGATCCGCCGGAATCTCAGCCTCGACGTTCAGGCGGCGTACGACGGCGACCCGGCGGCGCACCATGTGGACGAAACAATCTTCTGTTACCCCGGCGTCCACGCCCTGTTCGTGCACCGGATCGCCCACGAGCTGTATCGGATGGAAGTGCCGCTCATCCCCCGGATGATGGCCGAGCATGCTCACAGCGCGACCGGCATCGACATCCATCCCGGAGCGAAGATCGGCCGGTCGTTCTTCATCGACCACGGCACGGGGGTGGTCATCGGCGAGACGACGGTCATCGGCGACCACTGCAAGGTCTACCAGGGCGTTACGCTTGGCGCGAAGAGCTTTCCCCGCGATGAGCGCGGCCATTTCGTTCGCGGGGCGAAGCGGCACCCGACGCTCGAAGATCACGTCACCGTCTACGCCGGGGCGACGATTCTCGGCGGGGACACGATTATCGGGGCCGGGTCGATCGTCAACGGCGGGGTGTTTCTCGTCCGCTCGGTGCCGGCCGGCCACGTCGTGCGCGCGCCGAAGATCGAACTGAAGATGCGGGCCAACCCGGAGATGCCCCCGCCGAACTACCACATCTGACGCAACGCGGGTGCCGACCCGCGACTGCCCGGGCCGTTTCCACGGCTGCGCAGCGGACCGTACAATGCCCGTTATGGCCAGTGGAGAGCAATCTGCCAACGAACTGCACGCCCAGGTACTCATCATCGACGATGAGCCCGACCACGCTGACGTCATGGCCGAGGCCCTGCGCAAGCCCGGCCACATCTGCACGACGGTGCACAGTCTCGAAGCAGCCGCCGACGAACTTCGCCACGGCGGATTCGACGTCATCGTTACCGATCTCGTGATGGAAGTTGAGCACAGCGGCCTGAAGGTGCTCGAAATCGCCGCCGAGCATCAGCCAGACGCCGCGACGATCATGGTCACCGCGCACGGCGACGTGCCGACGGCCAAGGCGGCGCTGCGCGGCGGGGCGTATGACTTCATCGAAAAGCCGCTCGACCTCGACGTGTTCCGCAATCTCGTCAACCGGGCGGCGGAGACGGTCATGCTCCGTCACCGCACGAACACCCTGAAGGACCAGGTCGACGCCGCGTACGGCTTTGAGGGCATCATCGGCGAATCGGCAGCGATCCGGCAGATCATCGCGACGGTCAAGCAGGTCGCGCCGAGCACCATCCCCGTGCTCATCACCGGCGAGTCGGGAACCGGCAAAGAACTCATCGCAGCCGCCATTCACAAGCATTCCCGGCGGGCGGGCAAGCGGTACGTGACATTCAACGCGGCCGGGCAGTCCGAAACGCTGCTCGAGGACCAGCTATTTGGCCACGTTCGCGGGGCGTACACCGGGGCTGACCGAGACCGCGAAGGCGTTTTCGAGTACGCCGATGGCGGGACGCTCTTCCTCGATGAGATCGGCGACATGCCACTCAACATGCAGGCGAAACTGCTCCGCGTGCTGGAGACGGGGGAGATCGTCCGGCTCGGCTCGAACGAGGTCCGCAAGACCGATGTGCGGTTCGTCAGTGCGACGAACCGGGACATGAAAGCAATGGTCGACGGCGGGCAGTTCCGCGATGACCTGTATTTCCGGATCAAGGGCGCGGAGATCACCGTCCCGCCGCTGCGCGAACGCCGCGATGACATTCCGCTGCTCGTCAACCACGCGATCGGGCGATACTGCAGCGAACTTGACCGGCCGATGCTCAACATGTCCGAGCCGGCGATGATGCGGCTGGTGAGTTATCACTGGCCGGGCAACGTGCGAGAACTCTTCAACGTCGTGCAGAAGATGGTCGTCATGGCCGATGCGGATACGATCGACGTGCGCCACGTGCCCGAAGAAATCCGCACGACCAGTGACGGCGATGAGCATCATTCGATGTCCGGCCTCGCGGGGATCGGCCTGGAACGGCTCGAAAAAGAAGCCATCCGCCAGACGCTGGCGATGACCGGCGGCAACCGCGAGCAGACCGCGTCGCTGCTCGGGATCGGCGAGCGGACCCTGTACCGCAAACTCAAGGATTACGGGCTGAAGTAACGGCCCGGTCGTTTGTTCCTCGGTTAATTATTCATTGTCGTCCGGCTCAACTTCTCGGATCGTGCCGGTTGACGGCGAGATGCGAACGTCCGCGGCCCGGCCGTCGATTTTGAGGCGGATGCGAGGAGGATCGCCGGGGGTGTCGATGCCGCCGAACGCGTTGAAGGCGAGGGTGTCATTTTCAATGTCGAAGAGTTCAGCCATCACGCCGCTGGCACCACCCGCCCGGCCGTGGCCGAATTCCACGCGGTACGGTTCGCCGGTCAAGTCATTCATGAGGGGGGTGTCCGGCTCATCTTTGCGAGCGAGCCAGTACGCGCTGCCGTCTGATTCGAAGCGGACGATAATCGGCTCATCCGGCCGGGCGATAGTCATGACCTGGGCCTGCTCAAGGTCGCTGATGAGCACCTTCGACGCGGCCATGAGACGGGTGCGCCGCTCGTCACCGATGTAGGGAATGACCAGAATGGCGGTGAAGACGACGATCGTCACCGTCATCATGACATCAATGAGCGTAAACGCCCGGCGTGTTCGCAGCCGGCCGGTGCAGCGGTTGATCATGTCACGGCTCCGGGTCATTGCTCCATCGTCCGATGGTCAAGGCCCGCCCGAGTGGTTTCGAATTCAATCCGCAGCGGCCGCTCGGTCGGCAGCCACGGCATGGGATCATCGTCATCGTCGTCGTCGCTGCTCGGCGTGACGGTCGACGCATGGCGGGAGACGGGCAGGATCATCACATCATGCTCATCGGCAAGCGTTTGCAGGTGGTCGTGGTCAAGGGAATCGGCGCTGATCTCAATGGAGTCGCCCGACGATGAATACAGCCGGCTTATGCCGCGATGGCGCGTCGTGTAGCCGCGACGTCGGTCGAGGCGATGGTCGTAGAACAGGCCGGACTGATCCCGGATTGCAACAGTGTTTCCGGCGATGCGTCCGTACACCGCGGATGAGTCTTGCACGCTGATGTCCGCATCGGGCGAGTACAGCCCGGCCTTGACGATTGAATCATGGCAGACTCGCCAGGTCAGTTCGTCATCGCGATCGCTCCAGTCGAGGGAGAAGATCTCGATGCGATCCGGTTCGATCGCGTCCGACCGCCCGGCCAGTGAGGTCCGGTCACTGGCGCCCGCCTCGCCGATGTACGATCGGTGAACGGTCAGATCCCCGCCGACAAAGAGCGCCAGCGTCGCGTCATCGGCGAGTTCGATGTTGGCGTGGCGGATATCGAGATCCCCGAAAACGGCGATTGTCACATCGCCTTCGATGGTGATGGTGCGGTATTCCAATACCAGATCCGCGCCAAGGACCAGAGTTCCATTCTCATGATCGGATTCGCGTATCGTTTCGTCCGAATTCTCGTTGTACAATCTGTCAATGAAACGAACGAACGGGTCCGTGAGCCACGCCCACGTGCTGCTCAGAACGTTATCCAACCATGTGTCACCGGTTTCTTCCGGCTCCTCGACGCCGGGATCCGGTGGATCAGGGAAGGGAATGCGGCCGGGCACCGGCACGGTCTGCAGCCGCCGGGACTGGCTCGACGAGATCACGTTGGAAGCGTTGGTCGGGTGGTAGACCGTCGCATCGATGGGATCGCTTTCGGCTATTCTGACCGTCGATGAGCTGTTG
>SLJD01000450.1 GCA_007135295.1 Phycisphaerales bacterium | reverse complement strand
CAACGCACTCATCCTGGTGCTCATATGCGCGGCTGTTTTGGCCGCACTGCTCGGGGCGTGGCTGGATTCCGCGGTCATCATGGCCGTGGTCGTCATTAACACCGCCATCGGGCTCTTTCAGGAAGGTAAGGCCGAGCGTGCACTGGAGAGCATCCGCAGCATGCTCGCGCCACAGGCGTATGTGCTGCGCGACGGCGAACGCACCCACTGCGACGCCGCCGAGGTCGTCCCCGGCGACGTGGTGCTCCTGCAGTCCGGCGACCGCGTGCCCGCGGACGTGCGCCTGATCGACCTGCGCACCTGCCAGGTCGACGAAGCGATCCTCACCGGCGAATCCGTCCCGGTGGAAAAACGGCTCGATGCCGTGGCCGAGGACGCCGAACTCGGCGACCGCCTGTCAATGGCGTATTCGGGCACGGTCGTCGCCGGCGGCACAGCGCGCGGCGTGGTCGTCGCCACCGGCGGGCGGACGGAAATCGGCCGCATCTCCGAAATGCTCGCCGATGTCCAGCAGATCAAGACCCCCCTGCTGCAGAAGATGGACGCCTTCGGCAAGGGCCTGAGCGTCATCATCATCGCCGTGGCGGTGGCCATGTTCTTCGTCGGCTTCCTGGCCTGGGACGAGACGTTCCTGGAGATGATCCTCGCGTCGGTGTCCCTGATCGTCGCGGCCATTCCCGAAGGCCTGCCGCCGATCATGACGATTATCCTTGCCCTTGGCGTGCAGCGCATGGCCAGGCGCAACGCCATCGTGCGGCGACTGCCCGCCGTCGAGACGCTCGGGTCGGTGACGGTGATCTGCTCGGACAAGACCGGAACGCTGACGCGCAACGAGATGACGCTCCGGACCGTGCGGCTGCGACACGAACAGTTCGAGATCGAAGGCGTCGGGTATGACCCGCACGGGGGATTCCTGCTCGACGGGCAGGCGGCCGATGCCGAGGCGCACCCCCGGCTCGCCCGGATCCTGCGCGCCGGGCTGCTGTGCAACGATTCCGCGCTGCGATCCAGGGACGGGCAGTGGACAATCGAAGGCGATCCGACGGAAGGCGCGCTGATCGTCGGCGCGGCGAAGGCGGGGTTCGAGCAGCGCCGCGAGGCCGAGCGCCGGCCGCGCCGCGATGCGATCCCCTTCGAGTCCGACCACCGCTTCATGGCGACGCTTCACCACGACCATGAAGGGTTCAACATCATCTACGTCAAGGGCGCGCCGGACCGGCTCTTCGAGATGTGCCGCTCCGAACTTGACAGCGACGAGCATGACAGCGACGAGCACAACGGCGACGAGCATCATTCGTTTGATCGCGCCTGGTGGGAAGAGCGCGTCGAGGAGATAGCCGCTCGCGGCCAGCGCACGCTCGGCATCGCGTACCGCATCATGGATAAGACGCATGATCACCTCGATTTCGAGGACGTGGAGGGCGGCCTTGTGTGGCTGGGGCTGCTCGGGATCATCGACCCGCCGCGCGAGGACGCGATCCGTTCCGTCTCCGATTGCCACGCCGCCGGCATCGTGGTGAAGATCATCACCGGTGATCATGCTGGAACAGCGAAGGCCATTGCGGCGGAGATGAACATCGGCGAAGGCAAATCCGCCATCACCGGCCGAGAACTCGACCCGCTTGATGACGAAGCACTGGCCAGCAAATCAATCGAGTGCGACGTGTTCGCACGCTGCTCGCCGGAACACAAGTTGCGGCTGGTCGAAGCCCTCCAGCGCCGGAGATACATCGTCGCAGTGACCGGCGACGGTGTGAACGACGCCCCCGCGCTCAAGCGGGCGGACATCGGCGTGGCGATGGGGCAGAAGGGCAGCGACGCCGCCAAGCAGGCGTCCGACATGGTTCTGGCCGACGACAACTTCACGTCCGTCGGCCGCGCGGTCGAGGAAGGCCGGACGATCTACGACAACCTGCGCAAAGCACTGGTGTACATCCTGCCGACGAGCGGCGGCCAGGCGCTGACGGTATTCATGGCCGTTGCGTTCGGCCTGACGCTCCCGCTGCATCCCGTGCATGTCTTGTGGGTGAACATGGTGACGGCCGTGACGCTGTCACTTTCTCTGGCATTTGAGCCGAAGGAGAATGACGTGATGGCGCGACCGCCGCGCCCGCCGGATACGCCGCTTATCACGCCATTGCTTTTGTGGCGTATTGTGTTCGTTTCCATTCTGCTCGTGACCGGAACGTTCGGGCACTTCTACTACGTGCACGAGATACTCGAGCGGTCGATCGAGGTCGCTAGGACGTCGGCGGTGAACACACTCGTCGCGGGGCAGGTGTTCTACCTCTTCAACTGCCGCAAGATGATCAAGCCCTCGTGGACGTTAGAGGGGTTCGCCGGGAACCGAACGGTGTGGGTCGCGATCGGCATTCTGATCGTGATTCAGTGGGGGTTCACCTACTGGGGCCCCGCCCAGGCGCTGTTTGAATCGACGCCGATCGGCGCCGATGGCTGGATGCGCATCTTCGCTTTCTGCGCCGCGCTCTACCTGATCGTCGAGCTCGAAAAAACCGCGATGCGCTGGCGCGGACTGACGAGCTTCGAATGAGAAGTTCGCGGAACACGATTGACTGAGAATTATGCAGCGACACTCCGACCTCATCGTGGAAGCCCCCCACTCCCTTCGGGAAGGGGCCGGGGCAAGGCATCCGTTTTGCCAGGCAAGGCGGCATCAATCGCTCGTGCACGCGCTGCTCCGGCTCAATGAGTGTCTGCAGGGTTTGGCATGCGATGGCCAAGGTCGATTCCTCGAATAGCCGCTGCGAGTTCGCGCGGCGACTCAGGGTCAATGCAGCGATCGACGTGGACATTGCCATCTTTCACCTGCACGCCGACTTCGGCTTCGTTTATTCAAGAATCCCACTCACGTTCCCGGAGAACATTTTCCTTGATGTCGCTGTCAGTTTCTGTTTCAACGTGAGAGCCATGTTTGATTCCTTCGTCTTGAGT
>SLJD01000040.1 GCA_007135295.1 Phycisphaerales bacterium | reverse complement strand
TTCGGCGTTGAAGTTCGTGATCATCCGGTGCCGCATGACCGGCAGGGCCGCGGCCCGGATGTGTTCCGGGCGGACGTGCGCGGCGCCTTCGAGAATCGCCTTGGCCTTGGCGGCGAGGACGAGGTACTGGCTCGCCCGCGGCCCGGCGCCCCAGCTCAGGTAGTTGTCGACGATGGCCGGCTTGGGCGTCTCCTTGTCCCGCACGCGCGTCGCCCGCACCAGACGCAGGGCGTACTGCGCGACGTGATCGGCGATGGGAATCTGCCGCACCATCGACTGGATGTGCAGCACTTCCTCGCCGGTCAGCACCGTCTCGACGTCCGACTCCTCGACCGCCGTCGTCTGCTGGACGATGCGAAGCTCCTGCTCCTCGGTCGGGTAATCGATCGTGACGTTGAACATGAACCGGTCAAGCTGGGCTTCGGGCAGCGGGTACGTGCCTTCCTGCTCAATCGGGTTCTGCGTCGCGAGAACAAAGAACGGGCTGGGCAGGGCGTGACGCATCCCCCCCGCGGTCACCTGCCGTTCCTGCATCGCTTCGAGCAGGGCGGCCTGGGTCTTCGGCGGGGTGCGGTTGATCTCGTCAGCGAGGATGACGTTGGAGAAGATCGGCCCTTTGACGAAGCGGATCTCCCGCGCGCCCGTCGCCTTGTCCTCTTCAATGACTTCCGTGCCGGTCATGTCGCTCGGCATGAGGTCCGGCGTGAACTGAATGCGCGAGAACCCGAGCGACAGCGTCCGGGAGATCGTCGAGATCAGCAGCGTCTTGGCGAGCCCCGGGACGCCGACCACCAGCGCGTGCCCGCCGCAAAACATTGCGGTCAGCAACTCATCGACGACCTGATCCTGCCCGACGATGACCTTGTGAATCTCGTTGCTGATCCGCTCGTACGCCTCGCTGCACTGGCGGGCGGCGGTTTCCGGATCGGTCGCTTCGACGGCTGGTTTGCTGGCGAGCGGATCGGGCATGGGGCACCTTCTGAAAGCGGGCCTGGCTGAAATGCGGGTCAGGGGTAAATTTTCAGTCCGGCAGTATAGCGCCGCAGGTCACCCGCCTGCCGAATCACCGCCCCGGCCCGCGTGTATCGGCTCAGCCGCCCGGCCACTTCCAGTCGGACCGACAGACCAAGACCGATCGCCGACCTGCACCGCGCACTGCGACCGGCCTGCCATCGCCCGAATCACAGACGTGTCTCGATCGGCCGACCCGCTCCTTACCGGTGCTCGGGATCGAGGCACTCGCCCCAGCCGGTGAGCAGGATCTGCAGGTCCTCTGCGCCGACATCGCCACTGAGACTCAGGTCGCCCGGGCACGTTCCGCTGCGCGGGCACGGCCCCCAGTTCGCCAGCAACTCGCCGAGGTCGCTGCCCGCGATCCGGCCGTCACCCGTCAGGTCCGCCCGGCACTCGACCTGGCCGTGGAAGTACTTCTTCGCGCGCTCATACGCGCCGATGCCGATTTTCGACCCCATGATGCGTGCCGGGAAATCGTCGACATACGGGTGAATGCCGCCGTATATGCGCGAGATCGCGGACTGATCGGACGCGTCGTAGTACGTACCCCACTGCAGTTGGAGGGTTTCGCTCGGGCCGTATTCGAAGTGCAGCCAGCCCGGGTCGATCGTGTACGTGCCCATTCCGCCGGGGAAGTACGCATCGCCGGTGAACGCCGCGAGCACCTCGGCCGAGGCCCGGCTGAACGTGCTGTGCCCGGACGTGTATCCGGCGAACGGCGGCGTGACGAACGTGGGAAGCTGGTACGGCAGCCACTCTTTGGCGCGGATCCACTCAACGCCGCTGTGCTCGCTGTCCGGGTCTTCCGGCGCCCCCGGCCAGCCGACCACGGCCACCTCGCCGATGTACGCCGAGAGGTGCGCGTGGGGCCCACCCGGCGCTGCCGAGTCCTCGGTGATCAGCTCGACCACTCCCTCGATCAATGGCAGCCCGTCGGGGTGGTACGAAGGCGACCGCGGCTCGCTCGACTGACCGAGTTCCGCCATGTACCGGATTGCGGAAATCGGCCGGACGTAGTCGTAATGCCCCTTGGTTCCCCAGCACACCACGCCGGCGTCATGAACCGCCCCGTTCAGGGCGAGATAAAGCTTGATGTCCCATTCCAGATCATCGACGATCGGCCCGGCCCCGCCGATTCGCTTCTCCAGCAGCGGGCTTTCCGAAACGGCGTTGGCGATCTCGTTCCAGTGGCCGGGGGGCGCCGACGTCAACGGCCCGTCCGCCCAGAATTCCGCCAGCACGCGGGAGAAGTCGCCGTAGTTCACCACGTTCGGCTCGTACGGCTCGCCGGTGTACGGGTTGAGCGGGTGGCCCGAGCCGTCGTTCTGACCGAGCGAATTGTTGCCCCACGCTCCGGGCGAGACATCAATCGTCGTCCCGAGGTCCGGGTCGAGGACCGACGCCGTCACGATCACGTCCACGAACGCGTCGATGAATTCGTCATGCGTTTCCGTGCCGTGCTGCGGCGGCTGGCCGGGGTCGTGAAACACGCCGGGCTTGTCAGGATGCTCGTCCGCGGGGTCCAGCGAGAAGTTGCCGACGTGGCCCCAGTGCGGCGTGAGGAACGGCTGCACCGAGATCGGCACCGGGTTGCCGAACTGATCAACGAAGTACTCCAGCGACAGCGGCTGCCAGCGATTCGGGTCGATCATCGTCGGGTTGCCCGGTTCGGCGACGACCAGCGGCGGGTTGACCGGCGTGTAGTCCGGCGGATCGTATCCGTTCAGTTCGTTCGAACCGTCCGAGTAGCCATAATCAAGCACCGCCTGGCCGCACCGGTTACCCAGCGCAGCCGGACTGTCGCCATCAAGGGATTGAAAGCCGGGGTCGTACCCCAGGTCCACCATCAGCGCATCGATCGACGGCAGGATGATGTCCTTGCCAGGCGAGTCGGCAAAGCGATGGCTGAGGACCCGGTAGGCGGCGTGGCTGATCGCTTCATGG
>SLJD01000371.1 GCA_007135295.1 Phycisphaerales bacterium | reverse complement strand
TCATCTATGAGAAGATCACCGGCCGGCCGCCGTCCGTGCAGTTCCAGAACATCATCACCATTATCGGGATCCTGCTGATCGGCGCGCTGTTCCTGACGATCACGTTCTACGACATCGCCCGGCTGGTCGGGTGACGTCCAGGCCTGCCCGCAGAACAGCCCTCTGGGCATTCGAGAAGTGTGATCGCCGGTTGTGTTGTTGACGCGGGGTTTCCATCTGGCGATCAGATGCGATGAGATCGCAGGTCAGTTGGATGCACCATCCCGGGCCTCGCCCCGTGATTCGAGTTCATCCAGTTTCGCGCGCCACTTTTCAGCGGCGGTGTCGTAGTTGCGATCGGGATCCTGATCGTGCCATGCATCGTATAGGTTAACGAGCGATTCATATACGGCGGCTGCAGTTTCAGACGAATCCTCGTCGGCCTTTACGTGAACAGCATAGGCGTTCTTCAATTGTTCTTCGGCCTCATCGAAGCGATCCAGAGCGGCGAGTGTCTTCCCGTAGTCAAGCAGGCCTTGCGCGTGATCGGTGGAATCCGGCTCCCGGGAATTCCGGCTCCGTTCCACCACCTTCCTTCCGACGGCCTCCGCATCGGATAACCGTCCGCACTCCCGGAGTACTTCGGCCAGACGGCGCATCGTTCTGAGCGTATCCGGATCATTGGCGCCGAACTTGTCCGTGCGTAAGTCAACAGCTTCCCGATACTTTTGCACGGCCTCGGAGTCCTTGCCCCGCAGCCGGTAGATGGAGGCCAGATTGTCCAGTGACTGCAATGCCATCGGATGTTCGTCTCCGAATGTCCGGCGTCGCCCATCGAGCGTTTTTCGGAAGTACGTTTCGGCCTCCGACAGATTGCCCATACCCTGATTCAATGCCGCAAGGTTGTTCATTGAGGTAAGGGTGTTCGGATGGTCATCGCCATAGGATTGACGGCGTGCATCGAGGATCGCACGAAAGTGTGGCTCGGCGGAGTCGAGGTCTCCCCGGCCGGCAAGCAGTGCCGCCATGCTGTTGAGCGATGACAAGGTGTCCGGATGCTCCTCGCCAAAGATGCGCGTGCGGCCCTCGACGGCCTGGCGCAGATACCTCTCAGCTTCTACATCCTCTCCCTGCGCCCGCAGCAGTGATCCCATTCTGTGAACGGAATTGAGCGTCTCCGGATGGTCGTCCCCGTGCACTCGGCGATTCGCCTCCAGCGCTTGTCGGAAGTGCCCTTCGGCCTCGTGCAACTGCCCATCCGCCTGAAGGACTGCTCCGAGGGAGCCCATTGACTTCACCGTCTGCGGATGATCCGTGCCGAGCACGCGGCGGCGGCCGTCCAATGCTTCCCGAAGATGCATCCGTGCTCTTGCCAGATCGCCGTGGCGGGCGAGGGAAACGCCCATGTTATGCATCGCCGTCAAGGTGTCTTTATGTTCGTTGCCGAGCGTCCTCCGGAAGCCGTCGACCACATCCTCGCGATAGGGCAGGGCTTGGTCGAGATCTCCCTGCATATCGAGCGTGCTGCTCAGACCGCCAAGCGCTCTCAGCGTATCGGGGTCGTCGTCACCCAGGACGCGTTGGCGGCCTTCCAACGCCTGGCGATAGAGTGCCTCTGCATGGTCAAGGTCCCGTATTGAGCGATGCAGCAACGCCTTATTGTTGACAATCTTCAACGTCAGTTCATCGTGGTTGCCGTGCGTTCGCCGGGCGGCATGCAGCGCCCGGCGATAGAGGTCGCCCGCTTCGTCCAGGTCGCCCAGTTGCCAGTGCGCGACTGCAAGGCTGTTCATCACTTCAACAGTTCGGCGATGATTGTCACCAAGGACCTGCTTACGCCGATCCATCGCTTTTCGCAAATGAGGCATCGCCCGTTCGGACATCCCGATTGTGCTGTAGACCTCGCCAATTGTCACTCGAAGCGACGCCTCGATCAGGGGTTGGTCCTCGAACTCATGCTCGGCCGCTTCGATCACTCGAGCGAGAAACAGTCGGTCGACGTGTCGCCGAGCAAGATCCGTCGGGTTGATGTGATGCTGAAGATCCCTTGCCTGTTTGTACGCTTCCCTGATCTCTTCTTCATGGAAACCGCCTGCTTCCATCTGCTCCATCAGGGCGGTGCGCATGTCGCTGAACAGTTCGACACCGATCGTGTGTGGATCAATATCGCGGAGCACTGAGGTCTGAAACTCGACGACCTGCTCAAGTTCCTGCGCGCGTTGTTCCGCCTCCTGCTCGGCAGCGAGCGCACGCTCCGCCTCGCTGGCGGCAACTTCCGCCTGGCGTTCGGCCTGAACATACAGGACGGTGGCCGTGATAAGCCCGGCGAAGAGAACCAGAAACAGCGTTGTCAACGATGCCACCACCGCACGGTTTCGCTCGATACACTTTCGAACGTGATATGCGGCACTTTGCGGGCGGGCAGTGATCGGTTCGTGCTGGAGGTACCGGCGAAGATCCTCCGCCAGTTCCAGAGCCGATCGATACCGTCGAGCCGGATCCTTGTGCATCGCGGTGGTCGTGATCGTCTCCAGGTCACCGCGGAGCAGCGTCTTGATCGCGCCCGGTCGTGTGGGTTCAACTTCGCGGATAATCCGCGTTGCTTCATCAATGCGAACCCCCGTCAGGTCGAGCGGCTGTCGCTCGCACAGGAGTTCATACAGCACCACACCAAGCGAATACACGTCGCTGCGAACGTCGATTTCATCCGAGTGGCCGTCGCACTGCTCAGGGTTCATATACGCCAATGTGCCGACGAGAAGCCGGCCGTCGGTCTGCAGCGTGGTGACCGCCAGGTCGGCATCCGTGGCCCGCGCGACACCGAAGTCAATGACCTTCGGGTGGCCCTGCACGTCGACAAGAATATTCGCCGGCTTGAGATCGCGGTGGATCACTCCTTTCTGATGACCGAAGTGCACTGCTTCACACACGCTGTGAAACAGCGTGATCCGCTCCGGAATTGTCAGAGCATGGGCAATGCAGTAATCGGTAATGG
>SLJD01000344.1 GCA_007135295.1 Phycisphaerales bacterium | reverse complement strand
CCACCCCCGGAGATGCCCCCGCGCCCGGAGATACCCCCGGACGTGACCCCGGAAATGATCAGGAACCGCACGCATGATCCGAAAGAGCCGTGACATGCCGCGCGTCGTCATCACCGGCATGGGCTGGGTGACGCCGCTGGGCCATGACCTCGACAGCGCGTGGTCGCGCATGAAGGCCGGCGAATCGGGCGTCTCGCGCATCGACCACTTCGACGCCTCGACGTTTCCGACGACCTTCGCCGCGCAGGTGCGCGACTACGACGTCGGCCGGTACGTGCGCGACCCGAACCTTCACGCCCAGGCGGGCGTCAACACCCAGTTCGCCCTCGGCGCGGCGAAGCAGGCGTGGGATCAGGCGTGCCTGGGAACGGCGTCGTCGCTGAACATGCGGCGGATCGGCCTGTACCTCGGCGCGGGCGAGGGCGTGCTCGACTTCGCCAACTACGCGCAGACGAACATCGAGTCGTGGGATCCCGATCGAAAGTGCGTCGATACGGTCAAGTGGGCCGAGGCCGCCCGGCAGTACATGGACGCGTGGCGCGAGATCGAGCAGGAGCCCAACATGCCGCTCTGCCACATCGCGCGGGAGTTCGGCATCCGCGGCCCGGCGTACAACTGCCTGACGGCGTGCGCGGCGAGCACGCAGGCGATCGGCGAGGCGATGGAGATCATCCGCCGCGGCGACGCGGACGTGATGCTCTCCGGCGGAACGCACACGATGATTCACGTCCTCGGCGTGACGGGCTTCAACCGCCTGACCGCCCTGTCCAACCGCAACGACGAGATCGAGCGCGCCTCGCGGCCGTTCGACCGGACGCGCGACGGCTTCGTCATGGGCGAGGGGTCGGGAATGGTTGTCCTCGAATCGCTCGAACACGCCCTGCAGCGCGGCGCGACACCGATCGCCGAGGTCGTCGGCTACGGCTCGAGCGCCGACGCATTCCGCATTACCGACATCCAGCCCGAGGGGCGCGGCGCGGCGGCGGCGATGCTTCAGGCGCTCGAGCAGGCGGGCATCGACCCGCACGCGGTGGACGATGACCGCCGGCCGCTCGTGCAGTACATCTCCGCCCACGGCACGGGCACGAAGGAGAACGACTCGATCGAGACGCGGGCGGTCAAGGCGGTCTTCGGCGATCTCGCCCCGCAGGTGCCGGTCAGCTCGATCAAGTCGATGATGGGCCACCTCATCGCCGCGGCCGGCGCGGTCGAGCTGATCACCTGCGTCATGGCGATCCGCGACCAGGTCCTGCCGCCGACGATCAACCTCAACCACCCCGACCCGGAACTCGATCTCGATTACGTGCCGAACGAAGCGCGGCCGGCGACGGTGGACACGTGCCTGTCCAACTCGTTCGGCTTCGGCGGGCAGAACGACACGCTCGTCATCCGCCGGTACCGCGACGAAGCGTGACGCCGGGGCGGGCGTCCCGGCGGACCACCAGTGCAGACGGTTGCAGCGAGAAGCAAGGAGCGAGGAGCAGTTCGATGGATGAGTGGCAGGTGTACCTGGCCGGAGAGATTCACAGCAACTGGCGGCAGCAGATCATCGACGCCGCCGAGGCCGCGGAGTTGCCCGTCGTCTTCACCGGCCCGGTGACGGATCACGAGGCGTCGGACATGTGCGGCGTGCGGATCCTCGGCGACGAAGAGCAGCCGTTCTGGCGCGATCACAAGGGGGCGTCGCTGAACGCCATCCGCACGCGGACGATGCTCGAAGCGGCGGACATCGTCGTCGTGCGGTTCGGCGAGAAGTACAAGCAGTGGAACGCGGCGTTCGATGCGGGGTTCGCGGCGGCGCTGAATGTGCCGCTGATCACGCTGCACGACGACGAGCACGTCCATGCGCTCAAGGAAATCAACGCCGCGGCGTCGGCGAGCGCCCGCACGCCGGAGCAGGTCGTCGAGATTCTGAAGTACGTCACGACGCAGGCGTGACGGCGATACCGGTTGGCGTGCTTCCGGCGGGCCTGGGGGGTGTCCGGCCGAGCGATGTTCAGGCCAGCGGCGTTCAGCCCGGCCACCGCGACCGCGGCCCGCCGTCCTGCTCGGCCGGGCGTTCGTCATCGAAGCGTTCGCGCTGCTCGTCGGTGAGGATTTCACGCAGGGACTCGATCATCGCGCGGTCGTATTCGAGGACGACGTCATCGAATTCATCGAAGTACGCCTCCTCGGCGCGATCCCGGGCATCGCGTCCCCCGCCGTCGAGGCCGACCCGCGCCCGAAGCATGGATTCCTGCCGGCGGATGAGCGTGCGCAGCCGGGCGTTCATCCGGTCGCGGTACTCCACGGCGAGCGCATCGAGTGTCTCCGCCTGCTCATCGGTGAGGTCATCGAATGACCGCACGATGCCGACGGCGTCGCAAAACCAGAAGTTCACGTCGTACCGCCTCGCCTCGTTGCGTCCGAGGTGCAGGATGCGGCGCTGCCAGGCGTCGGTGAACGCGGCCCGCGCCTCGGCCGGCAGCGTCGCCCGGATCGCGTCGAGGTACTGCCGGTTCACCCGGCGGACGCGTTCGAAGGTTTCGTGCCGCTCCAGCGCCATGGCGCGCATCCCTTCTGAACCGTCCGGGTGCGGGCCGAGCCAGACGCGCTCGCCGTCCGTCATGTACCGTTCTTCGCGGCTGCGCATCCGGTGTCGGGAACGCTCGATCGCCGCTGTCGCCATCTCCGTCAGCGCGCGGTGCATGGCGGCGGCGTACTCCGTGACCAGAGCATCAAGGTCGTCAACGTCATGGTCATCGTCGTCGCGCAAGGCGTCAAGATCGAGCTCGCGCTCGACCTGCTCGATCAGCGCGACCAGATCGACGGCCGCGTCCATGAGCCGGGCGTTCTCCTGCCACCGAGCCATGGTGTACCGGTGCCGCCAGTGCCGCCAGGCGGCGATCTGATCGTCTTCCAGAATCGAGTCGACCTCGCGGAGGAAGCGTTCGTCAAGCTCGGCCTGGCGGTCGGCCATCGGCGCGAACGCTTGTTCCCT
>SLJD01000267.1 GCA_007135295.1 Phycisphaerales bacterium | reverse complement strand
CCGACTTTGTGCATGATGTTTCCGAAGTGATGCAGCCGAGGAAAGGCCGACGATGACGTATCAGTGTGTGTTGATTCCCGGTGACGGAATCGGCCCGGAAGTGACCGACGCGGTGCGACGGGTGTTCGCAGCGGCCGGGGCGGACACGGTGCTGCCCAAAGAAACGATCGACTCGATTCTCGAACACCACTACGCGTTGAAAGGGCCGTGCACGACGCCGATCGGTGGCGGGTTCTCATCGATCAACGTCGCGCTGCGCAAGACGCTCAACCTGTACGGGGCGGTGCGGCCGGTTCGGTCGCTGGATGGTGTGTCGACCCGGTTCGAAGATGTAGACATCATCGTGGTGCGTGAGAACACCGAGGGGCTTTACTCAGGAATCGAGAACACGATCACTGAGGGCGTGATTACGTCGATCAAGGTCGCGACGGAACTCGCCTGCCGCCGGATCGCGCGCTTCGCGTTCAAGTACGCTTCGGAACGGGGACGGAAGAAGATTTCCGTCTTCCACAAGGCGAACATCATGAAACTCAGCGACGGGCTTTTCCTCCGTTGTGCCAAGGAAGTTCACGAGAATGAATTCCCGCAGATTGATTACGAGGAAGTCATCATCGATGCCGGATGCATGCGGCTGGTCCAGGATCCGTCTCAATTCGATGTGATCCTCTGCGAGAACCTGTACGGCGACGTGATCTCCGACCTCTGCGCCGGGCTGGTCGGCGGGCTCGGTGTTACGCCCGGGGCGAACATCGGCGAGGAGAACGCTGTCTTCGAGGCGGTCCACGGCTCGGCGCCGGACATTGCTGGACAGAACCTGGCCAATCCGCTGGCGATGCTGATGAGCGGTGTCATGATGATCAACCACATCAGCGACCGGCATCAGGACGAATCGCTTCGCGCAGCAGGCGCTCGCATTCGCGATGCCTACAACAGCGCGCTGGTGGCCGGCGAAAAGACGCGCGATCTTGGCGGCTCGCTTGGTACGAAGGAATTTGCCGATGCGATCATCGCTCGGATGAGTCAGTAATCGAATCAAAAGAGCGCACTTCGATCGAACCGTAAGCAGGAATGCAACCGGCATGTCGAATGTACAGAGGCAATCCTGGACCATTGACGGCGCCGGTGGTGAGGCGATATTCGGCGACACGCATCTGCCGGACGGCAATCCGTCAGGGGCCGTGCTCATCGCCCACGGCTTCAAGGGATACAAAGACTACGGCATGTTCCCTCATGTGGCCGATCGGCTGGCTCGGGCCGGTTTCATCGCCCACCGCTTCAACTTCAGCCACAGCGGTATGACGAACGATACGTCGACGTTCGCCCGGCCGGACCTATTCGAGCGTGATTCCTTCAGCAAACAGGTCGAAGACCTGCACAGACTCGTGCAGGCGATGGCCGGAGGCGAGATCGCCGGCGGTGGATTGCCGTATGTCATGTTCGGCCATTCCCGCGGAGGTGTGGCGGTCTTGCTGGCTGCCGCGTCTATGCCTGGTGACTTCTTCCCGCCGGTGGGCGTTGCGGTGGCGTCATCGCCGCATTTCTGTCACCGGTTCAGTGATGCTGAGCAGCGTCAATTGCTCGAAGAGGGGTATCTCGAAACGGAATCGGCGCGGACCGGGCAGATGCTGCGGATCGGACGGGAGTTCCTTGCAGAACAACTCGACGACCCGACGTCATACGACCTGCCCAGGCGGGTCGGCGAGATTGTTCAGCCAGTGCTCGTGATTCACGGCGACGCCGACCCGACTGTGCCGATTGAATGCGGCGAGCATCTGGCTGCGGCGGCCGGATCCCGGGCGCGTCTGGTTCGAGTCGAAGGTGCAGATCATGTGTTCAACACGCCGAACCCCATGCCGCCCGATGCTGAGCCGAGTGACGCGCTCCGGCAGTTGAATGATGAGCTGGTCGCCTTCTGCCGCGAGCAGGCACGATCAATACCTGAGAGCTGACGCGCCCGCTGGTTAGCCGGCACTGGTCGCAATCTGTTCACATGAATGAACAGCGTATTGCCGCGAACGTTTTCGTTCGTTTCCCACCGGACGCAACCATCAGGGGCCGCGTATCGCGCGATCTTTCACATCCGAGTCGGCGCTATGATGGCGTGCTTGGGGTCCGGACTGAAGAAAGCCGGGGTGAACGCATGGCTGGCAGGCATCGTCAGTACTGGTCGGCGGTAAAGGAAGTCGTCCAACGCTTTGCGGCGGACCAGCCGTTTCAGCTCGCTGCGGCGCTGTCGTTCTATCTGCTGCTTTCACTGGCGCCATTGATGCTGGTGGTGGTGGGGGTGGCCGGGCTTGTATTCGGTGAACAGGCCGCCCGGGGGGAACTGGTCGAACAGATCGAGGGAACCGTCGGCCGTGACGGCGCGGAAGCGGTGCAGACCGTCCTCGCCCACGCGGAGCAGATCGGGGGCGGTGGTCTGTCACTGATCATTGGCGTGGGTGCGTTGCTGATCGGGGCGACGACGGTGTTCGCTCAGCTTCAGCACTCCCTGAATCAGATATGGAATGTAAAGGCGAATACGGAGAATCGGAATACGATCTGGGTGCTGGTTCGCACGCGGCTGCAAGCGCTTGGCATCGTATTGTTCATCGGCCTGCTGCTGCTGACATCGCTTGCGGCGTCAGGCGTCCTCGCCGCGGCGCAGGCGCATCTCAACGAATGGATTCCCGGGATGGGCCCCCTCTCGCAGGTATTCGACTTTCTGGCGACGCTCGTTGTGATGACCGTACTGATCGCGCTTCTCTTCAAGTTCCTGCCGGATGTCAAGATCGCCTGGAAGGACGTGTGGGTCGGAGCAGTGATTACGGGGGTGCTGTTCAGCATCGGAAAGGGGGTGCTTGGGCTGTACCTTGGTCGGGCCGGACTCAGCTCGGCGTACGGGGCGGCAGGATCGCTCGTGGTCCTGCTGGTGTGGGTGTACTACTCGGCGCTGATTCTGTTCTTCGGGGCGGAAGTGACTCAGGTGTATGCCCGACGCGTCGG
>SLJD01000045.1 GCA_007135295.1 Phycisphaerales bacterium | reverse complement strand
GGCTTCTCGAAGAGGAACTGGTAGACCTGTGCCTTGCGGGGATCGATATCGGTGCGCACCGGGATGGTGCTTAGATCATCGGTGTATTCATAGCGGCCGGACCGCAAATGCTGCATGAGGGCCATGGAGGCGCGGCGGTTCCACTGCCAGCGCGCGACGTCGGGATCCTCGCCGGTTTCGCGGATGAGGGCGGGGTCCGGCGGCTGCGGATCTATACCCGCCTCGGCCAGGATCTGCTCGGCATGGTCGCGGATGCGGCTGTCGTCGGGAAATCGTCCCTCGGTTGCCCAGCCGGGGTAGCGGCTGCGCTGCACACGCCGGAGCAACCGGTTCGACGGTGCGCGGTCGGCATGCACGACGTAGGAGCGTGATCGCAGACTGCCGCCGTTCTGTGAAGCGCCGGTCAGCGCCCATATGTCAAGGGACATCTCTTCGGGCCGGCTCATCTCCACGCTCAGCGGCGCCCAGATGGAGAAAATCTGCCGCATCGGCGCGTACAACTGCACGTGCTGGGTGTGGAGTCGGGCGTCCTCGCCGGCTTCGGACCGGCCGGTCGGAATCGTTCGATCGGCGGGGACATCGCGGCTGCGGCTGCGGCGGTACGAGGAGGCGACCCACCGGCCCGTCGCGTCGACCGCATCCTGCACCGCCCCGCGAAGCAGCAGCGATCCGTCGAACTCAATCGGCCGGTCCGACGGGTCGCGCACCTGCACCTTCATCACCGTGCGATGCGAAGTCGTCCGGGCCGCGGTGTGCAGATCGACCTGCTCGTTGAATCCCGTCTCCACCTGCTGCGTCTGCGACAATTGCTCGGCCCAGTGAGAGGCCAGGCCCATCGATACGTTGCGCGGCATGAGCAGGAACACGAGCAGACTCGACGCCACGCCGATGACCACGATCCCCGCGAACAGGCCGCGGAACTGCCCCTGGGCCGCCCGGCCGATGATCGGCCGCACGTTGGGCGCGAGCCGGTACCCCTCCGGGACCATGCTGCGGCGATGGTCGCGCATGCGCTCGTAATCCGCGTGGAGCTGATAGAGCAGCAGCACATACAGGCCGAGCAGCGAGTACAGCGCCATCACCACGCCGAACAGCAGGTCCGTCGACACCACGCTGCCGATGATCATCAGCATGAGACTCAGCGCCAGCAGGTGGCCGTAGTCGCGCGGCGTCTTGCGTTCGTAAAGCTTGATCAGCGTCAGCCAGACGACGAACCGGCCGAGCACCGCCATGACTTCCTGCGCGTTGATGAGTTCGATGAAGACGTTCAGCGAGACCGCAACGATCAGCACGTTCGAGACCCACCGCGGCAGGTGCCGGCCGCGCGGTCCTTCGGTGACGTACCAGCTCATGACCGCGAGCGTCCCGGCAAGCAGCAGAAAGCCGACGCTCTGCTGCGCCACGCACACGCCGACAATGCTCAGCAGCACCAGCGTAAAGCACATCAGCGGGAAGCTGCGCAGCAGTTTCATGCGGCAGGCGCTCCCTTCCCTGCTGAGCCGGCCGATGATGCGCTCGGCGAGGCGGGTGAGGTTGTCGGCGATACGGGCTGGCGCGATGGCGTGGCGGCCACGTCATCGCGGCCGAAGCCGAGCGTCCCGGCGACGAGTTCATCCATCCGGGCGGCCGAGAGATGCCACGCATCCGGCCGGCCGATCGCCGGGTCGATCCGGTGCGGGTGGACCACGACCAGCCCGACCCGTTCGAGCGTCTCCGGCTCCCGCGCCATCGCCGAGTCGCGCGGGGCGTCGAGGTCGATCCGCGCCAGTATGGCGAGCATGCGGTTGAGGTGCCAGTGACTGCGGCGGGGGGGAACCGCCGGCAGGTCCGGCCCGACGACCGTGAGGCCGACCTCGAAGCCGGCCATGTCCGCACCGTGCAGCAGCGAGGCAGCGAGATTGATCGCCTGCTCAGCGGCGGCGTCGGCGCGGGCACGCTGCTCCGGATCATCGGGCAGCGGCTCGGTGAGGTTGAGAATGACCCGCAGACGCGGCGGGCTCGGGCGGGTCCGGTCGATTGAGACGAGTTGGTCACGGCCGGCGACGCGCTTCCACGCGATCTGCCGGGCGGTGTCGCCCTCGCGATACTCCCGCATGCCGAAATAGTCATCGCCGTGGCCCGGCCGTTGAGTGACGCGCATGCCCATCGGCCCGGCCGGGCGGATCGCGTCAATAACGTGCCGCTGGACCTGGTACAGCTTGGGGTAGACGACGCTGTGCTGCGGCTGCGTGGCGGTGATGGACTTCTTGATCAGCCCGAACGGGAACGTCGTCCAGAGGCGCAGCGTGTTGAAGTGGACCTCGCCGCGGCGGGTCGGCCAGTAGACCGCCTCGCCGTGGACCGTCTCGCCGGGGCCGACGTGCATGACCCACGCGCGGGTTGGGGCCATGAAGTGCTGCCACGGCCGCCGGCCGGGCGCATCATCCGCGGGCAGTTCCTCGATGCTGACGTTAAAGACCGGCACGACGTGATTGCCGTTGCGCAAGGCGTAGCGGATGATCATCGGCTCGTCGACCGTGCCATGCCTCGGATCGAGCCGCTGGATATCGAGCCGGCGGAGCATCAGCCCGGAGACGACCCCGGAGATCAGCACGCCGGAGAGCATGACCCCGAACAGCCAGTAGAGCAGGTTCTGCTGCGTGTTCAGCGCTGCGAGCAGAATCAGCACCGTGAAGCCGCAGTACAGCAGGCCGGGAGGATGCAGGTGGTATCGTCGCTTCATACGCACGCACGAGGCGCCGGCCCGGCCCGCCCGAGCCGACGCGGCTAACCTTTCCCTGTAGGGTATCCGCTGAATGACCTGCCCGGCGAGGTCTTCCGCCTCGACCGGAATGCACGGCGATCCGGAGTGGTTCTTCCTGCGACAAGGGAATGGCGGAATCCGCCGAACCCCGCCCGGGCCGCTCGCGTGATACGAGGTATGGAGCACACCATGAGCCGCACACTGACGTCATCAATGGGATCGGCCAGGGAATCGACCGGGGAAT
>SLJD01000400.1 GCA_007135295.1 Phycisphaerales bacterium | reverse complement strand
CAGCCGACTGAAATCCAGTTCAACGATCAGTGGCAACGGCGGCGACGGCCCCCCACCATGAGGCCGACGCCGAGCATCGCCGCCACGCCCGGGACGGGAATCAGCGGAGTCGGCGCATCATCGCGGCCGAATACCCAGCCGTCCCACGTCCCATCATCAACCAGACGATCGCTCGGGCCGACCATCGGCTGCCCCCAGGATTCATCGACGTCGTCGCGGGTCCAGTATCGCCAGAAGTCGTCGCCACCCGAGCCATCCCCGCTCTCGAACAGGCCGTCATACCCGAGACCGGTCACCATCTCCCCGAACGGGAATGACTCGTATTGCAGGTCGAACTCGATCCCCGGCTCCTCGTCAAGCGTCACCAGCAGGTCAAAACCGCTCGTCTCGCCGTCAAAGAACACTTCAAAAAGATGGGCGTCGCCTTCGTAAAACTCCAAGTGTACGAACGCTGACTGAAAGCCCTCACCGGCCTGAATGGGATCAACGTACTGCACATCCGCCTGGAGTGATCCAATAGCAACGGTGGACGCAACGATCGCGCCGATCACATGCACATTCTTCATTTCTGCCTTCCTTTCCGCCCCGAACCGCGCGGGGCACATGATCCCTCGATGCCTGAGTCGGCCTCGCGGGAGCAGTTCGGGGCGGCATACTGTCGGGGATCACACAACAGCATCTGACCCGGCTGTCCCTGAGCGCGAGGACCACCGATCGTGAATCAGGCAGGTCTTCCGGCTCAGGGCACATCCGACTGCCTTCCCATTGGCCGGCCAAAGCGGCTGGCTCAACAGTGGCGGTCGGCCGGATGCTGACGCTTGATGCGTCGGCCCATTACGGCGGCGCGTCCGCGGTGGAATTCCCGGCACTCGGCCGGGTCACCACACTTCCCTATTCACCCGCTTGGTGCAATTGATCACACTGCGCGAGCACCTGATTCAGTAGATCAGTATAACGACTTGATGCCGCTCCGCAAGCCGATCACGGATTCTCGGTGGCCGCACAAACCGGCTCTGACAAGCCGCCTTCAACAATGAGACATGTTCACGGATCGACCATGACCATCGCGGCGGCGCCACCGCCGGCGGCAACCACGATGGCGAACAAGGGCGGAATCGGCAGCAGGGCCGAGGCAAAACGGAACCGAAACCAATCGCCCCCCGCAACAGGCTCTTCTGACGGCGATGGGCAATCAGCACGATCAGAAGGACCAGCACACACAAGCACATCGCGAACTGGATATCGAAATCAACATGAATCCACACGTCACGCTCCCGTTGATCAGCGATGCTGGTGCGACTCTGACGCGACCTCACGTGAATCGCTCGCCCCCTTCGACCACACACCGCCGACACACGTCTCTGCCACGATCGTATCGCATGCGCCGAAGACCATGGCTGCCGGCAGGGTCGACTCATCCCATCCCTCCAGCGATGGGTGGCCAAGGTCAATGGTCAGGAAGTCCGCATGGCTGCCCGTCTCAATCGTGCCAGCGTCCACACCCAGCGACGCCGCGCCATCAACCGTCGCGCACTGCAGCAGCCGTTCGGCAACGCGGCCCTGATCATCACGCACCACACCACGAGACTGACTCTTCAATCGATGACCGTATTCGAGCATGCGCATCTCCTCGAGCATGCTGATCCGCGCGTTCGAGTCCGTTCCGATCGCGATTCGCCCGCCGGCACTCAGCATTGCCGACAAATCAGGCAGTCCGTCGCCAAGATTCGCTTCAGTGAGCGGGCACAGGCACACTCGCCCGCCGGCGCGAAGATACCGCTCCAGATCCTCTGCGTTCGTGTGCGTGCCATGCACCATCGTGGTGCTGCCGTTGACTGCCAAGTGCTTGTTGACCAGCGCCATCGGTCGCATATCGTGTGTACCTTCACACGCTTTGATTTCGGCGGGCTGTTACTCAATGTGCATGTGAAAGACCATCTCCCGGTTCCGGGCCTCAGCATGCAGCGCGGCAAGATCATCAAGAGGAACCGCTCGGATGCTGTGCGCCGCGACGCCAAGAGACTGCGTCGACCGATCAAGCACATCCGACAGACGGTCCTGCTGGCTCCAGAATTCGTGCAGTCCGGCGGTTCGAAAGCGTTTCTGTCCTCCTTCGAGCGGTGCGCCGATCGCTCCCGTCGCATAGTAGGTGTTCAGCAGTACGATTCGAATGCCGACATCACTTGCCGCGCGAAGTACCACCTCATCAAGTGCGAATCCCTCGAGAGACGCGTCATGGTGAACGTAATGGAACTCGCCGACGCATGTGATCCCAGCATCGCGCATCTCCTCGTATGCCCGGCGGCTCCATTCGTAAATGCTTCTCTCATCGAGGGATTCAACGAGGCCGTACATCGCTTCACGCCACGTCCAGAAACTACCAGCCCCTTCCGGGAACGTCTCACCCCGGCCACGTAATCCGCGCTGAAACGCATGACTGTGTGCGGTGACAAACCCCGGCAACAGGGCACGCGCATTCAGGCGCCGGGTCGGGACTTCCTGCAACTTGCCGATTTCACCGATACGACCGTCCGGCTCAACCGTCACCTGAACGCCGCGTTCGAAACGACCGTCAATCCATGTCAGATCTGCTTCGAGTACCTGCCGCTCACTCATGCCGTTCTCCACATCAGGCCTTGATGCCGCCTTCAAACCTCAATACAGATCTCCGATATCAGTTGATCGAGCACCTCACCGCCACGATGGAACTCATCCTTCGGCAGGTATTCATCCGGGCGATGGGCGACTTCTATGTTGCCCGGCCCAAACAGAACACAGGACATCCCTGCGCGATTCAACCATCCACCATCGCTGGCGAACGACACGCCTGCACTGCTCGTCTGCCCAAGCAAGTGGCACAGCCGGCGGTGTAACGGAGCTTCTTCGCTCGTCAGCATGGGCGGGTTCTCATTGACCATGGTCACGTCGACCTCTGCCGCTGAATCCGCGGCCTGCTCAATCGCGTGCTTCAACGCTTCGAACACTTCGTCACCCAACCGCTCCGGCATCAATCGAAGCCCGACGTCAAGCTCGCACAAGTCAGGGATCACGTTGACTGCCTGTCCGCCTTGAATTCGTGCGACAGCCAGTACGGAGTACGGCACCCGGGGAAAGCATACAGCATTCTCACTCGGTTCGTGTGCCAGTTGCTCCCGCATGGTTCGAATTGCTGCCAACACCGGTTCTGCCGCTTCCACGGCGTTGATACCGAGATGCGGCGAACCGGTGTGCGCGGATCGGCCTCGCAGGATCACCCGAACCTTCATATGTCCCTTGTGCATGCGAACGGCTCGGAGCGATGTTGGCTCCCCGATCAATACATTCGTTGGAATCCTGCTGATGAGCCCTGGATCTTCAGCAAAGCGTTTCGCGCCAAGTGATCCGACCTCCTCATCACATGTCAGCAAAACCGCCAGGGGCCGGCGGAGCGTTGACGGATCGACGGCTGCCAGCCGGTTGATCGCAAGGCAGTCGAATCCTTTCATGTCACACGCTCCGCGTGCAAAGTAACGGTCACCCTCTTCGTACAACGTGAAGGGGTCAGTCGACCACCCGGGCTCGTCCGCCGGCACCACATCCACATGGCCACACAGGGTCATCCCGCCCTCTGCATCTTCCGGGCCCGCCACCGCGAACAGGTTGGACTTGCCGGCCTCACCCGCCGCTACCCGTTCCAGCCGGACCCCCGGGCGGTCGAGATAATTACACACCCAGTCAAGCAGCGGGTCACTCGGCTTTGACGAAACCGTATTGAACGCCACCAGGCGCCCTAGAAGCTCATGATCGTCAAGCAATGAAGCCATGGCGATCATCGTAACGCTACACCCGATTCTCGAACAGGTGACGATGAGCGGTCCCTGCGATATGCTCAAGCGGTGATCCGGCTGCGGGAGAACGTTATGAGCCTCGCAAGGGAAATCTTCAAGCGCGACAAGGCGCTGATCGGCATGGTGCATGTCGACGCGCTGCCAGGCACTCCGCGTCAACGGCTTAACATCTCATCAATCATCCGCCGGGCGGTGGAGGAAGCCAGGGTTCTCTCGAACTCGGGGTTTGATGCCGTTCTTCTCGAGAACATGCACGACGTTCCCTACCTGCGGCGGTCCGTCGGGCCGGAAATCACCGCAGCGATGACCGCCGTCGGATCAGCGGTCCGTCAGGAAGTGCCACTCCCGATGGGCATTCAGATACTGGCCGGAGCGAATCACGAAGCGATGGCGGTGGCCCATACGGTCGGTGCGCAATTCATCCGGGCCGAGGGGTTTGTCTACAGCTCAGTCGCCGATGAAGGGCTCCTCGACGAAGCGGACGCCGGCCCATTGCTTCGCTACCGGCGATCCATTGAGGCCGAGCATGTTCGCGTCCTTGCGGACATCAAGAAGAAGCACACCAGTCACGCTATCACGGCCGATATTGATCTCGCAGAGACTGCTCGCGCAGCAGAGTTCTTCGGGGCAGACGCCGTCATCGTCAGCGGATCCCACACCAGCGCCGCGGTTTCTGTTGAAGACCTTGAGGCAGCGCAGCAGGCGACGGAACTTCCGGTCGTCACCGGCTCGGGTGCGACGCCGGACAACATCGCCACCTTGTTTCGATACGCCGACGCGATCATCGTCGGATCGTGGTTCAAGCAGGGCGGACGATGGGATAGCGAACCAGACGTCAACAGAGTCAAACAACTGGTCATAGCGGCTGACAAGGCGCGTGACTGATCACTCTCCGCCTCTTATCGCACTGGCGCATCACGGTCAGGCTGCCCAGTTGATGTGCCCGCCTGGCGAGACAGATCGTCTTGCGGAAACTGCCGGAATCGGCGGGCCTTCATGTACGGGCGAACCGCAGGCCAGGCCGCCAGGCCGACAACCGTCCAGACCGTCCCCACGATCCACGCTCCGCTGCCGAGCGCCAGGCCCACCAGCCCCGCGCAGGGACCTACTGTGTATCCAACGCCGATCAACGCTTCATGCGTCCCCCCGGCATCAATCTCCGCATGCCCGACCGCCATTGCGTAGTACAGCGCTGTGTAATACACCACGCCCAGCCCAACCCCGAACAGTGAGAATCCTGCGAGCATGGTCTCGATGTTCGGTCCAGTCACCACCACTGCGAAGCCGAGCGTCATCGTGGCCCCGCCGAACAGAAGCGTTCCCCACCGCCCATGCCAGAAATTCGCACGCCACATGACAGCAAGCGTGAGAACCCGGATGACCATCCATGTTCCAGTCACCGGCGTCTCCCACGCGACTGACAGGCCGAGTTCCGCAAATCGGTACGGCAGGATCGGGCTCATCGCGGCATTGAGAACATAACTCACCGGCAGCAGAATGCGTGCCGAATGCAACAGCCACCGGTACTCCGGTGTGATGGACGCCGCTGCTGCCTCGACGTCATGCACAGGCGGGTTCGGACTGAACCACACGAGAAAAACCAGGCACACCGCGTACACGAACGCCATCCCGCCAATCACCCACTCAGCGTGGAACTCGGTCAGCGGAGCCATCAGGAACATTGACGCCGCCACTGCTCCCGTCCAAGCGAGATTGAACCAGCCGATCGACCGTCGCATGGCTTGTCCATGTCGTCCGGCAGTCATGTAACTCTCGACGATGGCCCATGTTGTCGCCGCCAGCGCACTGACACCACCCGAAGCGACCCACAATACCCACTGCCCCTCGAACGTGATCGGGCCGAGGCAGGCCACCCCCTGAACCGCAAGGATCGCGCCGAGCATCTGCCGCGTCGAGCATGCCCATGGCAGACGGCGTCGAATCCACGCGATCACGCGCCCGGCAAAGAATGCCCCCGCAGCATAAATCGTCCCGTTCACCGCGAACAGGAGAAGGTTCCGGGCCTCGCTGAACTCGTACCCGTGTTTGGCGATAAACGCCAGACCGTTCCAGAATATGCCTGTGCCAAGCGATCCCAGAAAAGTCAGCGCCATGACGGCCCAGAGCGCCGTGGCGTCACGTGATACGAGTGGCTGGTCCTCCATGCCGGCCATCGTAACTTTTTGCTGTTCGTGCGCCTGTCGGCTTGCCAACCGCCCGCTGAATAGGGACGCTACCAATTTGGAGGTGGTCATGCCATACCTACTCGCGCTCGATCAGGGCACCACGTCAAGCCGGTCCATCATCTTTGGTTCCGACGGCCGGCTCCTCGCCAGTGCACAGCAGGAGTTCACCCAGCACTATCCCAAGGCAGGGTTCGTTGAGCACAATGCGGATGAGATTTGGCAATCCCAACTCGCTACCGCCCGGCAGGCGATCAACCGCGCCGGCCTCCAGGCTTCAGACATCATCGGCATCGGCATCACAAATCAGCGCGAGACGACAGTGATCTGGGATCGAATGACCGGCAAGCCGGTCCACCGAGCCATAGTCTGGCAGGACCGGAGAACGGCCTATCTCTGCGCGACGCTCAAATCATCCGGTCACGAACCCACGATCCGCTCCAGAACCGGACTTGTCCTCGACCCGTATTTTTCCGCAACGAAGATTCGCTGGCTCCTTGATCACGTCGACGGGCTTCGCTCCCGCGCCGAACAGGGGGACGTCTGCTTCGGCACGATCGACACTTGGCTCATGTATAACCTGTCCGGCGGCCAGTCACATGTCACCGATGTGTCTAACGCTTCCCGCACGCTGCTGTTCAATATTCACACCATGCAGTGGGACGATGATCTCCTCCACCTGTTCGAGGTTCCGCGGGCCATGCTGCCCGAAGTCGTCCCCTCAGCCGGGACGCTGGCCTCCACCGATCCGGGACTCTTCGGTGAGTCAATTTCAATAAGCGGTGTCGCCGGCGATCAGCAGGCTGCGCTTTTCGGTCAGGCATGTTTCGAGTCCGGGATGGCCAAGAACACGTATGGCACCGGATCCTTTGTCGTCATGAACACCGGACAGAAATCCGTCACCGGTGATGGCGTTCTTACGACGATCGGCTGGCAGATTGCCGATCAACCTCCTGACTACGCCCTTGAGGCGTCGATCTTTATCACCGGGGCGGCCGTCCAGTGGCTGCGCGATGGCCTGAAGCTGATCCGAACATCCGCCGAGATCGAAGACTTGGCCGCTTCGGTGGCGGACAACGGTGGCGTGTACTTTGTCCCCGCCCTGACCGGCCTTGGTGCTCCGCACTGGGACCCCAATGCCCGAGGCGTGATCATTGGGCTGACCCGCGGAACAACGGCCGCCCATCTCGCCCGGGCCACGATCGAGGCCATGGCCTACCAGACTCGTGACGGAATCGAAGCCATGCAGTCAGCATCCGGAATCGAACTCAAGGAACTCCGCGTTGACGGCGGTGCGACGGTCAACGACGCCCTTTTGCAGTTCCAGGCGGACATGCTCCGTACAACCGTGATCCGTCCCGCCATCACGGAGATCACCGCTCTCGGCGCCGCCTATCTCGCCGCAGTCGGCGCCGGAGCACTTTCCATTGAAGACGTCAGCCGCCAATGGCAAGTCGACCGAATCTTCGAACAATCGATGGACGAGACGCGGCGCGCCACGCTCTATCGCAACTGGCAACGAGCGGTCGAACGTGCGGGGCACTGGACTACCGACGAATGACACTCGCACAATCGTTCACCTCGGCAATCCAACTCGAGAAAGCTGATGGACAATGCTCACGCCACTACGTCGTTCCGATCAGATCAACCGGCTTCGCTCCGAGACGTTTGATGTGTTGGTGATCGGCGGCGGCGCGACCGGATCGGGCTGCGCCCTCGATGCTGTTTCTCGCGGCCTTTCCGCCGCACTGATCGATCGGTTTGATCTGACCTCGGGAACTTCGAGCCGGAGCACGAAGCTGATTCAAGGCGGCGTCCGGTATCTCGAACAGGCCGTCAAGCGACTGGATCGACAGCAGTATGCTCTGGTCCGCGATGCGTTACACGAACGCCGAATTCTGCTGAATATCGCACCGCATCTCACCCGAGTTCTGCCGATCGTGACCCCCATTGATCGCTGGCTCCAGGTTCCGTACGTACTGGCGGGTCTGAGGCTCTACGACTGGCTAGCCGGCCACAACCGCATTGGCCGCGGCCGGTATATCCGCCCCTCGGTGGCGCAACGACGCTTTCCAATGCTCAAGGCCAATCGATTGCGTGGCGCTGTCCAGTACCATGACGGCCAGTTCGACGACGCTCGAATGAACGTGTCGATCGCACTAACCGCTGCACATCACGGCGCAGCAGTGGCGAATTACGTGCAGGCCGTCGACCTGTGTAAGACCGAGCGAGGCAGAATTTTCGGCGCGGAGGTTCAAGACCGGACGACCGGCGAACAGTGGTCGATTCGCGCCCATGCTGTCATCAACGCATGCGGGCCGTTCTGTGATGCCATCCGGCAGATCGATGCTCCCGACGCTGCCCCGATGCTGACAGTCAGTTCCGGCGTCCACATCGTGCTCGATGCGCGATTCTCCCCACCCGACACAGGCCTTCTCATCCCGAAAACCGATGACGGGCGAGTTCTCTTTCTACTGCCGTGGCTCGGCCACACGCTTGTCGGCACGACTGACGAGCCGGCGAAGATTGAAGACCACCCTCCTGTCAGCGACGACGATGTCGAGTACCTGCTGCGCCACGTTCGACGATACTTTGATCTCCCGGTCACCCCTGGTGACATCAAGGCCAAGTGGTCCGGCCTTCGACCACTTGTCACTAACCCGAAATCATCCGGCGGTACCGCCCGTATCAGCCGCGATCATGCCGTTGAGACATCACGCAGCGGACTCATCACGATCACGGGAGGCAAATGGACGACCTATCGCCGGATGGCCAGGGACGCGGTCAGCGAGGCCATCCGTGAAGCGTCACTTCGTGCCCGCGACGAAAGCCGGACAGAAACGCTGAAGCTGATCGGCGCGGCGGAGTACCACCGGGATCTCGCCGATAAATTGCGTGCGGCCTATCCCATTTCCAGTGAAACGGCTGAGCACTTGAGCCATGCCTATGGCGATCGCGCAAGTGATGTCCTTGCAACTGAAGACGGCACTCTGAATCAGCCCCTTATCGAAGATTACCCCTACCTGGAATCTGAAGTCATTTATGCCGCCCGTAATGAACTCGCTGTGACTGCTCTTGATGTACTCGCCCGGAGAATGCGGCTTGCGTTTGTTGATCGCGTCGCTGTTGATGCCGCCCTGCCCCGTGTTGTGGAACTTCTCGCGCGTGAGCATGGTTGGAATGAAGCTCGCCGACAACGTGAGCAGCACGAGTCGATGAAACAACTGGCCACCGCGCTGTGAATCAGCTTCCGCCCGAAGCGTTGATGCGCCACTTCATCAAGGCCAACAGCCCGATCTCGATCATCCCGCCGAAGCAGTGGTCGGAGATTCAATCCATGGCTCGTATTGCAGGTGAGCCGATCGAATGCGGCTCAGCCGACGCCTGATACTTGCCGTATCGATGATGGAGTTGCCCAGACGCTCGGCCTGCACAGCGGCCGCAACACTTCCAATCAGCGCTGCCAATCCATTTGAGCCGCCGGCCGCCCGAACAAGCGTGGCCGCAGCGAGAAGACTGTCACCACACCCGAGTTCGTCAACCGCATGCGGAACAAATGATGGCACGTGTGTTGCTCGCAGTCGAGCCGACCAGTCCACCGAACCCTCACCAACCCGGGCAGCCTCAAACGCGATCAGTCCGTCCGGCCCCATGGTCACCATTGCCCCGGCGCAATCAGTCTGGCGAAGCATGCGAGCCACGACCGTGCTGAGCCCTTCGCTGTACTCGTGCATGCTGTCGCGAAGCTCGACTTCGCTCGGACAGACCAGGTCAAGATGACGAAGCGCCAATAGGTTGGCCCGTCGGCCACTGACATCCCCGGCCATGAACGATACGAGGGGCCGCACCGTGTCACAGATCGATCCGAGCAACCCCGCAGTCAACAACCCTTCTCCATAATCTGTCAATATAGCCGAGTCAGCATCCCGCCCGGCACTTGCTACGAGATCATGAAGCTGCTGCTGCGCCGAGGCGTCAAGGGTGAGCGGCTCGCCGTAATCCACTTTCATCACCTTGGACTGACCGACCAGGTACCGCTGCTTTTCGACCAGAGGCTGTTCAAGTTCAATCGCACGAACCTCGATCCCATGCCCCTCGAGTCGCTGGCGGATGGCCGCACCTACTGTCGTTTGCGGCAAGCCGGTCACCAGAATCGGCCGGGCCCCCATTGCCGCCAGATGCAGCGCGATGATGGCTGCGCCACCGTCGAAACTCCGATGCTCAATCGGCCGCAACGTCATCATCGGTCCTTCACCCGCCACATGCGGACGATTGCACATCACATACGTGTCCTTCATCGTCTCCCCGACAACAACCACACGCTGACCATGAAAGCCGGAGAACAGTTGCTGCAGCGCTTCGTCGGAAAGATCATGTTCGGCGAGCAGGTGCTGAACGTTCCCGTGAAACGGATGCGTGCTTTCCTCAATGGCCGCAATCAACGCTGTTGAACTGAAGACGACATCCCCGGACGAAAACACAATCCGACCTCCATACGACTCGACGACCGCACGCTCTTCGAGAAACCGCGGGTCCCGGGACCGTTCGTATTCGCGGCCTTTGACATACACGTCCGGCCGAATCGTCGACAGCAGATTGACCGCCGTCGCGTCGACACCCACCGCCACCCAATCCACACAATCGAGTGCTGCCAGGTTCTCCGCCCGAAGCTCCTGCGGGATGAGCGGCCGCCCCGTTCCCTTGTCAATCACGGCATCCCCCGTAATCGTCACCACCAACCGGTCGCCATGCTTGGCCGCCTGCAACAGGTGTCGCACGTGGCCGGGATGAACAATATCGAAACAACCGTGACACATTACGACGGTCTCGCCGCCCTGCTGTGCTTCACGGACGCGCTCGGAAACCTGGTCAATCGGCAGTATTTTCTCAGTGTGGCTCACGTCGACATTTATCGGCAAACCAGACCGGCGCGGATGAGCAATCAGAGGAAGACTTTTCAACGCCGGTCACTCCGCCGGCCGGTAGACCCAATACCGATCAACCTGCTCGGTTAGCGCGTAATGCTCCCGCATCGCCGCGTACACCGTCGGACCGAAAACGACCTCCTGGAACCACTGCGGGTCGTCCTCCAGCGATCGCATGACGACCAGCGCGTCGAATTCACGGCCTTCCAGGCGGTCCGCAAGATCCTGCAGCCACTCCGGATGAGCTTCCTCCAGGCGCAGCAGCATCCAGGCATCCATGACGACCGGTCGCTGACCAAGAGAGACCGGCACGTACGGATCGTCGGAAAGCACGTGCTCGCCCGGCTCGATGACCCCCTCGACCGGCCGAAGCCGCCGATCCGGTTCGTCATTGTGGCCTCGCAGGTACCCCGCGGTGTCTCTCACACGCAGGTACATGTCGTGACTTAACACGGAGGCCCCGGCAAAGGCGAGCACCGCTGCGAGCATCCATTCCAGACGTCCCCCTGACGAGCCATCGATCACACGCTTCCACGCTTCCCCGCTGAGTATCCCACAGAGCACAATGAGATCAAGCAAGTGATTATCGTTCGCCCCTTCATCAGCCATGACGAAAACCATCACCGGGACGCAGCACAACAGCGCCAGGCCATACAGTGAAATGCGCCGTTCCATCAGCGACATGATCACGGCCCATCCCGCCAACGGCACGAGCACAAGACCGTTCGCCGGCGTCAGCAT
>SLJD01000160.1 GCA_007135295.1 Phycisphaerales bacterium | reverse complement strand
AGCCTCGAAACGAAGGATTGCGCTGCCACCGATCAACGGGGCCAGAATCTGTGGCTCGGCATGGGCAGGAATGGCGACCTGTGAATCGATCAACGCCACCGCTTCAACCGGTGTGCGGGGCTTGGGCTGTAGGCGAATCGTTTCGACGACGCCGATCGGCACACCGTTAAGTTCCACCCGGCTGCCGGACCGGAGGCCGCCGGCACTGTTCAAGTCAACAGAGACGGCATACTGGTCCTTGAACAGCGCGTCGAGTTCGCCGAACAGCATGAGCAGAGCCGTCAGGCCGAGCAGGGCAATGATGGTCGATACGCCGACGACGATGTTTCGTGCGTGTTCCGTCATGATGATGAAGTACCGAAATGAGCGGGCGTGGCGTGGCGGGAGGCGGCGCTGCGCGGCGGCTGGTTAGACCCGGCGAGAATCTCCGCAAGCTCCTCGTCGGTCGCTTCGCCGTCCATGAACCGGCGGACGGTCTCGTCCTGACTGATGCGAAACTGATCCGGCGTTCCATCAAGCAGCACCAGCCCCTCGTGGAGCATGACCATTCGGTCGGCGACCTTGAAGGCACTGGTCATGTCATGCGTGACCACGATACTCGTGATGTTCAGTTCACGCTTGAGCTTGATGATCAGTTCGTTGATGACGTCGGATCGAATGGGATCCAGGCCGGTGGTCGGCTCATCATACAGCACAACCTTCGGTTCAAGGACGATCGCCCGGGCAAGGGCGACCCGTTTGCGCTGGCCGCCGGAGAGTTGGGCGGGCATGGCGTCGATCGTCGATTCGAGGCCGGCCAGCCGAAGGACCCGTCGGACTCGCCGCTCGCGTTCATCGCGACCGAAGCGGGTGTGTTCGACGAGTGGAAACTCGACGTTCTCGCGGACGGACATGGAGTCGAACAGGGCGCCCTGCTGGAAGAGAACGCCGACTTCCCGGCGGATGGGGCCGAGTTCATTTTCCGAGAGACGATCCACGCGGGTCTGTTCGTACCAGACTTCTCCGCTGTCGGGTTTGAGCAGGCCGATCAGATGCTTGAGCAGCACACTCTTGCCACACCCGCTCGGACCGAGGACAGCGGTGGTCAGGCCGCGGGGAAAGTCGATGCTGACCCCCCGGAGCACCTGAAGCATGCCGAACGACTTCTGCAGGTCAGCGACGCGGAAAATCAGGTCGGGATCGGAAGTTGTCTCGGGGCGGTTGGTCATGATTCAATCTATGATGATACACATGAGCACTGCATCACAAACCCGCATCACGCATGATGGCCGACTGTTCCGGGTGGAAATCGTCACCCGGCCCTCGCGAACCGGCGGGACGGTCGAGCGGGAGATTGTCCGCCACCCGGGGGCGGTGCTGGCGGTGCCGGTGCTGGATGACGGGCGACTTGTGCTCATCCGGAATTACCGGGACGCCGTCGACCGGCACTTGCTGGAGATGCCGGCCGGCAAGCTTGAGCCGGAGGAATCCCCCGGCACTGCCGTTGTACGTGAACTCGAGGAAGAGACCGGGTATCGTCCCTCGGATGTTCAGCCGCTCGGGACCTTCTACACTTCGCCGGGCATGTCCGATGAGCGCATGCACGTCTTTCTGGCTTCCGGACTGACCGAAGTCGGTCAGCAGCTTCAGGATGACGAGCAGATCGAGGTGAGCATTCATCCCGCGGATGAGGTCGAGCAGATGGTCGAGCAAGGAGTGATTCAGGACGGCAAGACGATCGCCGCTCTTCTGCTCTGGAAACGACAATCACAGGCGAGCTGACCGATGAGTTGGCAGGATCGACCATGGCGTGATGATTCCGAGGACCGGAGCCGCGGCTTGGGCGGTGACTGGGGCGGAATGCGCCCGACGCTGGACAATCCGCTGTCATGGTCGGTGCCGATCGGCCGGTATTTCGGAATCGATGTGCGGCTGCACGTCATCTTTCCTGTGTTCGTCGTGATCATGCTGCTGATCAGCGCCGGGGCGCCGGATCGGGGTGACGCCGCACCGGTCGGCATGGCGGTGATGGCTGGGCTGCTGGCGTGTCTGTTCATCGTGGTATTGGTGCATGAGTTCGGGCACTGTTTCGCCTGTCGCTCGACTGGCGGAAGGGCTGATGAGATCCTCATGTGGCCTCTGGGCGGACTGGCATACTGCCATCCACCGCAGCGGTGGACGGCCCATTTCATTACGGTCGCCGGCGGGCCGGTGGTCAACGTGGCGATCTGCCTGGTGCTCATTCCGCTTCTCGGGCTCGCCACGGGGCGATGGCTGGGGGTGGCCGTGCCGAACCCGGTCAGCCCCTTCGGCGGGTTGTACGCGGCGGAAGTCAGCGGCTCGCCCGTGCTCAGCGGGCTGTACCTGCTGAACTATGTGAGTTTCGTGCTGCTGCTGCTCAATTTGCTGCCGATGTACCCGATGGATGGCGGCCGGCTCATGCAGTCGATCTTGTGGTCGAAGTACGGATATGTCCGGTCAATGCGGTTCACGATCCGGGCGGGGTACATCGCGGCCCTGCTGCTGGGCATTGCCGCGTTTCCACTGGGATCGGTCATGCTGTTTGCCATCGCGGTGTTCGGCGGGGTGACGTGCTATCACACGTACCGGCAGCTTCAGTTCACCGAGGAAACCCTCGGGTTCGAGGCCGACGAGTTCGCTTTCACGCCGGCCGGCAGCCCCGAGGTGAAGGAAGCCGACCGGGCCGGGCCGACTCTTGCCGAGCGTCGGGCGGAACGGGCGGCCCGGCGTGAAGCCGAAGAAGCCGAGGAAGCCGACCGCATCCTGCAGAAGATCCACGATCATGGCATGGACAGTCTGACCGGCCGCGAACGCCGCCTGCTCCAGCGTGTCACCGACCGGAAGAAGCGCTCCTGACGGCTCTGAGCGGCTGGCGGGGACTGGCAATGTGAGCCGAGCCGACGCAGAATAGGCGGCCCCATGGGTATTCATGACCGAGAGTACGTGCGCGAACGGCCGATCAGCAGCGGCGGCGGACCGGGAGGAATCGGCCGCGGCGGCGGCGGGGCCATGCGGCCGCGCGGCT
>SLJD01000165.1 GCA_007135295.1 Phycisphaerales bacterium | reverse complement strand
GTCGCTCGGCAAAAGCCTGGCCGATGATGCGAAAAGCGTTAAATGCGTGGCGATGACCGTTGAGCAGACTCTGGCGCGGCAGCACCAGGCCGACCTCACTGCGCGGCGTGGCGCGGGCATAAAGGTCGCGGTGATCATGCACGAAACGGTGGTGGCGCGTCATTGCCGCGCGCCCGGCTGCACTGGTGAAGTTATGCCGCGTGCCCGTGCCCGAGCCTCCGGTCGCCACGCCCTCCGCCAGCGCTGCCCGGATGCGCCCTCCGACATACTTGCCGATCATGAACGGTTTGCCTTCGGCCATCTCCCGCAGCCACAGCAGGTTAAGCCATGCATCGCCCGCATGCCCCGCGGACAGGTTCGTGGTTCCATGACTTCCCGAGTACCAGAAGTAGTTCTCGCCGCGGTGCCACAACTCCAGCGGCGTGAATGTACGCTCCTCCACCTCGCCCACGGTGCGTACCGTTGCGATCGGTTCCTGCGTCAGACCCACGTGGTTCCACGTCGCTACCAGGAAATCCGGCTTGAGCGATCGCCCATGCTCGATGAGCACCTCGTCGAAAACCCGCTTGAAGTGGCGTGCGCCCCAGTCGGCGGCCGCCCAGTGCAACTCGGTCGCCTCGTCCACATCGGGATAGCCGGGCATATGTGCGGGTATGTCATCGAAAATGTGGGAATCGAGGTCATCGATGCCGAACTTTTCGCGCAGCTTCCCGGTGTCGTAATGCCGGGCGAGGTACGCCTTGAACTCATCCTGGCACCAATGGCATGCGCATCCCTGGAGGTAGTTGTAGTTGGACATCAGCCCGTCGACGCCAGAGTCAATAGCTATTTCGACCATGCGCTTCATCAACTGGCGCGTGTGAGGGCTGGAGATGCACACGCCGATGAAGTCGATGTACCGGCGGCGGTGCAGCACGTTACCCTCGGCGTCGCGCTGAAGCAATTCGCGCACATCCTCAACGGGCTTGGGCCCGAACAGTTCTTCATCCCAGTGATCGTTGTACCACCTGATGAAACCGAACGGTTCAGAGGGATTGTCCACGACCGTACACATCTGAAAATGGCCCACGACCTTGAGTCCCAGGTCCTTGATCTGCTCATTGATCTCGGCCTGACGCGCAAGCGCCGCACGTTCGCCGGCTGCGGCAAGGCGCATCGGATAGCCCGTCGAATTGGCATTGTGGGCATAGCCGTGGAACATCGGCCCGTAATGACCGATCTGCACGACTTCCGGCCGGGCGTCGCGCAGAAACTCAAACAGCTCCGGCGCGTTGTTGTCACTGCGAACTACCGTAAAAGTGAAAAAACGAAACCCGCCGTCCGGCAGATCGGGCCAGAAAGTTGCAGCATAGCTCGTCAACACCATCCCCATAACCACGATCGCATGCGAGAATATCATCCAACGCGTCATGATGCCTCGCTCCTTGTGTCCGTCAATCTCCTTCGACGCTTCTGCCTCCCTTTACTGCTCAGGAAAACGGCTGATATGCGGGTAAAGCGCCGATCGAGATTGCCCGTCACCGGGAGAGCCGCGACTACCGAACTCATATGGTGCAATGCAATCGAATCTGTGATCGCATCGTTCGCACATCGGTGTTCGCCGGCTTCCCGGCGTCCAAGGCAATCAGGTTTTCGCTGACTCACGAAGAAACCCGCAGAATCACTGCGAACATCGACCGATCAGAATCCGTCCTCGGGCAACGGCACCCATGTGCGCGGATACGCGCCGGCAAGCGCGTTATGTACATCCAGGCCCAGAAGCTTCAAGCCGGCGGGCGAACTGGCGCTGATGCGCAGTCCGGCGGCCGAGCCATCGACGGTAGCGCTGTGGTCCACTCGGTCGAAGTGGCCCGCAATGGGAATATTTCGCGCCGATCCATCGAAAAAGCTGGCGTTGATCGACACACCGGGATGCCTGCCAACCTTGAAATCGTCGCGGGCGGCAACAGCCGAGTGCGGTACGGCAATGCCCCTCGAGTAGGCGTACTGCCCGGGAAGGTGGTGGCTGGTGCCCCAGTCCTGGAACGCGCCGCCCCGGCCCAGGAAAGGACTGTTGGCACACATGATGCTGATCGTCGACGAAGGCTCCGCCTCACCGCGCATCATGTCGATGCGCGCCATGGGATGCCGTGAATATTGAGGCGGCCGAACGTGAGGAAGACCGATCCATTCCGTGGCATGAGTGTTGCGGCCATAGTGACCGCCCCAACTCGTGGCGGCAGCGAGCTTGTCCGCATCAGAGAAGTCGCCCGAGTCGAATCCCACGTTTTCGTACAACCCCGCGCCGAATTCGATCAGCTCGGATACCAGCACGTTGCCGAAGCCGGGATCAAGCCACATTTGTCCGTCGCTGACATATGGGCGGAATGCCACGACCCAGGTCCAGTAGCCGGTGGGATTATGGGTGGCGTTGGGATAGCGGCCCGGCATGCCGTGGAACAACTCCGGAGGATCTCCGGGGCCGATCTGGCTGCCACCCGCCGTGCTGGTCCAGGCCCTGTAAGGCGCGGTGCTGGGAGCCCAGCCGTTGTGATCCGTGCTGTAAACCGAGAGGGCAATACCGTGCTGGCGACTGTTCGACAGGCATTGGATATTTCTCGCGACGTTTCGCGCGGCGCCGAGTGCCGGCAACAGGATCGCGATCAGTAGCGCGATGATGCTTATGACCACCAGCAACTCGATAAGTGTGAAACCGCCGCGAAAACACCACGACCGGAGATGGCCGGTAGGCGAGTGTTTCATGGAACACCCCTTTCCAGATAGGAGTGATGGAGAGGGCACATCCCAAACAAGAAAACCAGATAAACCTGCCGACGGGATTTCAAGAAATGACAGCGAATCCACGTCTTCAATGTGCAATTTAAATTGGCTCCTCGGCAGAATCTGTGGGCAATCTGTGGCTCGGGAAGGCATCCAAGCTGGTGATATAGAGCCACTTGCGCCGCCTCGAAGGTTCGGAAGCCATACGCCTTTCTGAACCCGAGTTTCACGTTCGCGTTCATGCCCTCCACGATCCCCGCGTTGTACT
>SLJD01000068.1 GCA_007135295.1 Phycisphaerales bacterium | reverse complement strand
GCTGGTCGTCTCCGGCGGCGTGGTCGAGGAAGAGCCGCCGCTGATTGTCAGCCTTCCGGACGGCGCGCCGACGCTGGTCGATCCCGACGTTTCCACGACGTTTGACGTAACCATCTCGCCCGGCCAGGAGCAGATCGTCGAAGGCAGCGAGACGCTGCACTACCGCACGAACGGCAGCGGCACCTTCGAGACCTCGCCGCTCGCGCACGTCTCGGGCGACCTGTATGAGGCGACGCTGCCGGCCGTCGGCTGCGACGTGCAGCTTGAGTTCTACGTCTCCGCGGAAGGCGACGAGGGCACCGTGCGCACCGCGCCGTTCAACGCCCCGGACAACACCTATGTCGCGGACGTCGGCGAGATCGTCGACAACCTCGTCTTCTACGAGAACTTCGACGCCGGCCTGCCCTCCGGCTGGTCAATGAGCGGCCTGTGGAACGTGACCAGCGAGTGCCCGATCGCGAACAACTGCGATGGCAGCCAGTGGGCCTACTACGGCCAGACCGACACCTGCAACTACGAAACCGGCAACAACGCCAACAGCGGGGAGATGGTCTCCGCGCCGATCGAGATCCCCGAGGTTCCGGCCGGCGGCAGCGTGACCGTTTCGTTCTGCTACAACGCTGAGACCGAGTCCAGCTCGTCGTACGACATTCCGCGGTTCTCCGTCAACGGAACCAACTGGACGGAAATGTCCGACTCGGCCACGTGGACGACCCACACGGTCGACGTCACCCAATACGCCGGCGAAACGATCACCCTGCACTGGGACTTTGACACGATCGACGGCATCCTCAACGACTTCCACGGTTACCAGATCGACAACGTCGAGATCATGTCCACCGGCCTTGAGTGCGAAGCCGGCGTCCCCGGCGATCTGACCGGCGACGGCACGGTCGGCGGCGCGGACCTGGGCGTTCTTCTCAGCGAATGGGGGCCGTGCAGCGACTGCGGAGACTGCCCGGCGGACCTCACCGGCGACTGTGAAGTCGGCGGAGCCGACCTCGGTGTGCTGCTGAGCAACTGGACGAACTGATCGGCGAGATCGGTTCATACCGCACACCCCGCAAGCCCAAGCCCATGGACTCCGGTCCATGGGCTTTTTTCATTTCGGCCGAGGACGGACATCGCCCCGCCACCATCCGCTCGCGTGTGTGAGGCGTGCAGGCGGTTTTTGGCGGGATTTTTCTTGGACAGAGCCCGGACCTGTGGTATGTTCTTTTTGTTCGAATTCACTTCCGGCATCGGACCGGCAGCGGGCGCATGCACCTGCAGTCGGCTGATTTGCGGGCGGAACTCACATGGAAGATCCGGGCGGCGTTCCGTCGAATCCGCCGGCAGTCCCGGTCACGCTGCGTGGCTACACCACCACCTGTCCCCCCACGCCATCACATCCAACCCTTCACGAGGCAGCGCTTATGCGGACGTATCTACGAAACGGATTAACGCTTGCGATCCTCGCCGCGACGACGGCGGCGTTGACCGGCTTTCACCAGAACCCCGACCCGCCCCGGCCGGGTGGCGGAGGTGGCGACCTCGACCGGCCGAACCTCGTCGGTCATCACGCCGCGTGGGACCTTGTCGCCGCAGCCGGCCCGGATCGTGCCGCCGCTCCGGATGAGGACTGGGTCGCCCGCACGCGCGTCGTCGACCTTGACCTCGACGGCCTGCATGAGCAGCTGCCGGACGATGGCGCCCGGCCGGACCTCGGCCTGACGATGTTCGAGGACGCGTCGTTCCTCGGCCTGACGCACCGCGTCGATCGCCGCGCCGACGATCAGATCACGTGGGTCGGTCGGCTCGATGGCATCGACACCGGCCACGCGGTACTAAGCGTGCGCGGTGAGGCGGCGTACGGCATGGTCAACGCCCCGGGATACGGTCTGTATGAATTCTTCCCCGCCGGACCCGACCGCGACGACTTCATCGTCCGCGAGATCATGGCTGAACTTCTGCCGGGATGCGGCGTCGGGCCGGAGCATGGCATCAGTTTTCCTGAGCAGGAACATCCCGAAGGCCGACCGGGTATCGATTCCGGCGAGGGTGACCGGCCGGCCGGCGCAGCCGGTGACGGGCGCTTGGACGGCGAAACGCCGGTCGTCCGTGTACTGGTCGCCTACACCCCCGCGGCTCGCAACGACGTCGGCGGCGAGAACGCGATGCTCGCCTTCGTCGACGCGACGATGGCCCAGACGAATCTCGCCTATGAGAACAGCGAGATTGATCTCTTCGCGGAACTCGCTCTGGCTTATGAAGTTGATTACGAAGGATCCGGCAGCATCGGCACCGACCTCAACCGCATGACCAACGTCGGCAACGGCTACATGGACGAACTCCACGAGCTGCGCGCCAACCATGCCGCGGACCTCGTCGCGCTGCTCGTGACGTACAACAGCGGGGCGTGCGGCGTGGCGTGGTGCATGAGCACGCCGTCGACCGACTTCGCATCAAACGGATTCAGCGTCACCCGCATTCAGTGCGTGCCGAACCTGACGTTCGAGCACGAACTCGGCCACAACATGGGCTGCCACCACGACCACGACAACAGCGGCGGCAGTTGCGGGACGTTCTCCTATTCGTTCGGCCACCGGTTCTTCGGCAACTCGGGAACGCAGCACCGCACCGTTCTGGCGTATCAGCCGGGCCAGCGCATCAGCCACTTCTCCAACCCGGACGTGACGTTCGATGGCCAGCCGACCGGCGTTCCCGTCGGCGAAACGTACGAAGCGGACAATCGACTGACGATCACGCAGAACACACCGTACTTCACCGCGTTTGCGGACGAGTTGCTGCCCTTCGAGTGCGTAGCAGTCGGCCAGACTCGCATGGTGCCCGGCGAGTACGCGACGATCCAGGACGCCATCGACGCGTCGTCGCACTGCGATGAGATCCTCGTCGCCCCGGGCGTGTACGAAGAGACGCTCGACTTTGACGGGCGGATCGTCGAAGTGCGGAGCAGCGGCGGGCCGGACGTCACCACGATCCAGCCGGGCGGCTCGGGCGGCGGGATCGTTCTTTTCAACGACAATGAGACGCCCG
>SLJD01000443.1 GCA_007135295.1 Phycisphaerales bacterium | reverse complement strand
CGCCTGCAGCAGGCGGCCGGTCAGCCACACTTCCGTAGGGATGCGGACGTTGTAGTCGTGATAACTCATCGGCGCCGCCTTCACGACAAGCATATTCGCGCGGCACCCGGCGCGACGACACCACCGCGCGCTCGCCTGCTGCACCGGACAGCCATCGGCCGAACCCGCCGGTCGCGCCAGCGCCAACCTCGATCCGGCTGATCCGATCGCGGGGATCGTTGTTCTGCAAGGGTTTTCCGGGGGGGCCTGTCCGGGGGACCAGTCCGGCGGTCCGGGGGGTCGGTCCGGGCTACTTCCGCGGGCTATTTCGAAGGCTTGCGGCCAGCGACGATGACATGCACGCCGAACCGCCGCAGGCCCGGCAGTCTGCCCGCCGCCTCGGCGAGCCGGTCGAGCGGGCGGATCGGCCGGGTGCGGACCATCGGCATGAAGCCGAGGAAGTTCGTCTCCACCTGCTCGAAGCCGGCGTCGGTGAACCATTGCCGCATCGACCCCGCCGGCGGGAGTTCGGCTTTGCGATAGGTCCGGCGCCGGATCGGGTTCAGGCCGTTGGGCAGCAGGATGGCAAACCAGCCGCCCGGCCGCAGCACGCGGTACGCTTCGCGCATCGCCCGGGGCACGTTCGGGACGTACTGGAAGACACGCACCGAGTACGCCAGGTCGAACGACTCGTCATCAAACTGCAGGTCCTCGGCGTCGCCGACCCGGTGGTCGTACGGCGGGGCAATCTCGTACTTCTCCGCGTTGCGGCCGGCGAGGTCGACAAGGTTCGGCGTCAGGTCGATGCCGGTGTACTCAAGGTCCGGAAATCGCGACTTCATGCCCATGAAGATCCGGCCCCAGCCGCAGCCGACTTCCAGGGCCCGCCGGCCGGGGGCGCGTTCGACGTAGCGGGAGAGGAAATCGAGGGTCAACTCGTAGGTCACGAGCTGCATCTGCGAGCGCATCGTCCGCTCGGCTTCTTCTTCGGACATGCCGCCGAGGCCTTTTTCGCTCCACAGCGTCTGGACGTCGCTTTTGTCCACATCGCGGTGCTCGCCCCCCCAATGGACCTGCATGCCTTGCCTCGTTTCGGCCATGTCTACTCCTTGCTCGGCGGAATCGCCGCCCCGGGCGAAGCCGCCGTGCCGATGGGAACCGGCGCAGCGCCGGTGTCAATGAAATCGGCTCGATGACCGGCCGTGTTCACCCGCCGGACGGGCGCCCGCATCGATTCCAGCCGACTGATCAGCGCATCATACAGTTCGCCTTTGCGGCGGTGGTGCTCGGGCGAGGCGTCGACGTCGACGATGCGGCTCAGTTCGACCTCGGCCCCGGCGGAAAGGTGGATAATCTGCCGGGCGGGAAAGAGCCGGGCGGTCCATCGCAGCAGCGGGTCGGGCACATCCAGCCGCAGCGTCCGGCTGATGCTGATGAGGTCATCAACGGCCCCGCGATCGACGAGCAAGACGCCGCGTGGCGAGAACCATTCCCGAAGCCGCATCTCGACGCCCATCGCCGTCTGGTACGCCCAGAGAAACGCCCCCCCGCCAAGCCGCCGGATCAGCGAGCCGTGACGCCGGGGTGTGCCGCCGGGCGGTTCCGCCGGCCGCTGGCGGTCCGGGGCGGCCGGCGAGCCAGCCATCTTGCGCTGTCGCACGCCGGCGGCGGACTCGACAAGCCCGCGGAAGAGGCGCCGGACGATCGCATCGTAATAATGCCGCCGGATCACGCGCAGGCCGAAGGCCTGCGCCCGGCGCTCGAAGCGGCGGGCGTAGGTCGATTTGCCGGACCCGTCGTTGCCGATGATGTAGACCGTTCGAGCCACACGCCGCCCCACTTTCAGGCAGAAACCGCGACAGAGAAGCCGTCAGACGCAAGGCCGCGAGTATACCAGCACCGCCGGCCGCCCCCGGCCTGGCGCGCCTGGCGGACACGGCGCAGGGCGGATGAAACGGGGCGCGATGGCGCACCGGTCAGGTCCAGTGGTGGTCGGCGACGGCTTCTTCCGCCGGCGAGCGCATGCCGATGCCGCGCCGCGGGCGCTCCTCGGCCTCGCCGTCGGGATCGGCCTTGGGGTTGCGGTGCGTGATGCCGAGCACCTCGGCCATCCGGTCGAAGGCGTCGGTGTTCAGCGTCAGGCCGGAGAACATCTCGCGGCCGGCGCCCGCGGCGAGGACCATCACCCAGTCGGCGGTGTGGGTGCGGCCGGTCCACTGCACGCCGGTGTGGTTGCCGAGCATCTGCCCGAGCTGGCCGCGCCAGCGCGAAAGCTGCCGGTTCATCTCATGCACGTCACCGCCGGTCCGGGCGGCGACGATGATCTCCGCTTCCTCTTCGGTCAGTTCCAGGTCCGTGCCCCACTTGACGACCTCGCGGACGATGTCGGCGGACAGATCGCCGCCGTTGTCGCGCGCCCGCCTTCGCATGCGCGATGACATCGCCGTATACGACGCCTTGGCGCGCGTCAGGCGCTCAAAGGTTTGCGTGCTCCGCCGGTAGCCGCCGCCCATGCCGTTGAGTCCGGGGTTCGCGTTGCCGTGGTCGCTTGTCATCACGATCAGCGTCTCGGGATGTTCTTCGAGGAACTCGAGGCAGACGCCGATCGCGTCATCAAAGGCGAGCTGGTCCCACATGATCGCGGCGGCGTCGTTGCCGTGGGCGGCGTGGTCGACCCGGCCGCCTTCGACCTGCAGAAGAAAGCCGTCGTTGTTCCGGCTCAATGTGCGCAGAGCAACCCGCGTCATCTCCGCCAGCGTCGGCACGTCCTCTTTGAGATCGTCATCGCGCCGGTGATCGATCGTGTACGGCAGGTGCGAGTTGTAGAACAGACCGAGCATCCGCCCCCTGGCGTCGGCGTTCTTCAACTCCTCGCGCGTGCGGAGCAGCGTGTAGTCCTTCTCGCGGTACTCGCTGATGAGATCGCGGCCGTCGTTGCGGTCATCCGGATTGAAGTGGCGGTACCCGCCGCCGAGGATGACGTCGACGGTGTCGATGTACTGCTCGGCGATGAGGTCTTCCATCGACCGCCGCGGGGCGACGGCGCCGAAGCCGGCGGGCGT
>SLJD01000319.1 GCA_007135295.1 Phycisphaerales bacterium | reverse complement strand
TTCGCGATTCATCCGGACCACTCCGCCGACGCGTCGATCGCAGCGATCGAGTCGAACGCGCCGCCGGCGATCAATTCGGAGACCGCTTCGATGTCCGGCGAGGGCGGCCGATCCTCGGTCAAACGCGGCACGCGGCTGCGAATGATCTCGTACGTCCGCTCCACCCCCTCGCCGCTCTCCAGCGGCCGCTGGTACTCCATGGCCTCGGCCATCACGATCAACTCGATGGCGATGACCTGCCCGGCGAGATCAACCGCGTTGCGCGCCTGGTGCGCGGACGTCACGCCCATCGAGTTGTAGTCTTCCATTCCCGCGGCGGTGGGGATGTTCGCCACGCTCGCCGGGTTCGCCAGCGTCTGAATTTCATTGCAGCACGCCGCCGCCGTGTACTGGGCGATCATCATCCCGCTGTGCAGGCCCGGCTGAGGGCTGAGGTACACGTTGACAGGGTTCTCGCTGTCCGAAGCGGCGAGCAGCCAGTAGATCCGCCGCTCCGCGATGCCGGCGACATGACTGACCCCTGTTGTCAGCGCATCAAGCGCAACTGCCAGCGGCATCCCGTGAAAGTTCGCCGCGCTGACGAACATCTCATGCCGCTCATCCGCATCGGGAAAGACAAGCGGGTTGTCCGTGACCGCGCCGAGTTCACGTTCGAAGACGCCGCGCCCCCATTCGAGCATATCGAACGCGGCGCCGAGCACCTGCGGCGCGGCCCGCAGGCAGTACGGATCCTGCACGCGCGGATCATCGAGTCGGTGGGATTCGAGGATCCGGGACCCGGCGAGCAGATCGCGCAGGCGCCGCGCGACGAACATCTGCCACGGGTGGCGGCGGAGTTCGTGCACGCGCGGATCGAGAAACGCGTCAGTCGCCCGGCTTGCATCGATCGCCAGCGCCGTCGCCGCCAGCGCCGCATGCTGAATGCGCCGCAGATCAGCGAGCACGAGGCAGCCGAGCCCGGCCATGAGGTGCGTCCCGTTGATCAGCGCGAGGCCTTCCTTCGCTTCCAGCGTCAGCGGTTCGAGGCCGGCCTGCCGCAGGGCCTCGGCGCTGGATTGCTCGCGGCCGTCGACGCGGACCGCGCCCTCGCCGATCAGCGCGAGCACAACATGGGCGAGCGGCGCGAGATCGCCTGACGCTCCGACCGAGCCGCGCGACGGCACGACCGGCGTGATGTGGTGATTGAGCAGGTCGCAGATGCGGTCCACCACCGTTGCCCGCACGCCGGAGTGGCCGCGACTGAGACTGCCGGCAAGGCAGACCATCATGGCGCGCACGGTATCGTCGCTTAACGGATCGCCGACCCCGGCCGCGTGTGAGCGGATCAGATTGCGCTGCACTTCCCGGACGTCGTCCGGGCCGATGCGTTTGCGCGACAGCGAGCCGAAGCCGGTGTTGACGCCATAGATGGCGTCCGGGCCGGTCGCGTGCTGCGCGACGAATGCGGCTGAGGCGTCGAGCCGACTCCGCGCCCCGTCGCCGAGGCGAACGGGCTGCCCGCGCCGCGCGACATCCTCGACGTGCGGGACGGTCAGCGCCCCGCCGTCCAGATTCATGGGCTCATCGGCGGAATTGGAACGGCTCTGCGGTTGGGACATGCGACGGTTCGGTTGACTGGCGAAGATCTTCAAATCAGCCGGGTTCCCCCGAAACAAACCCGGGCAGCCCCGCGGAAACAAGGCCGTAGTATACGGCTTCGTCGCCATCCGTCACGGGCCGGCCATGCCCGTGCATGCGGGCTCACCGCCGCACAAGCGTCAGTTCATAGTGGAAGGTGTTGTCTTCGATATTGCGGATCCATTCGACGCGGATGTTGCGCGGCTCGACATGCCGGGTCAGAATCGTATATGGCTTGGGGTTCTCCTCCTCAAGCCGCCGTTCCTGCATGGAAGCGGGGCGGCGCTCCGGCTCGCGCATCATCAAGCGGGGCTGATCGTTGTCATCACGATTCGCGGCTTCCGGCAGTTCGAACAGGGCGTCATCAACCGGCCGACGATCGATCAGGCCTGCCGGCCGGCGGAATGTCGGCGCGATGTCAAGTTCCTCAAGGTTCTCGCGCAACTCCTCAAGTGATGTCACCGCCACGCCCTGTCGATGCAGCGTCAGCATCGCGTCAGCGAGGGATTCAAGATGCTCCCTTGCGGTGATGAATGGGTCGGGCCGCAGTCGATCAATGTGCTCGCGGCACCGCTGTTCAAACGCGGCCTGCCGCATTCCGTCAAACGACCGGTCGAACGCCGACGAAGCCGTCCGGCCTTCGTTGATACCCCGCAGCGCGTGACGGAAGCGGTCTTCATACCGTTCGGTCATAAGCAGATGCACTGCGGCCCACGCCTGGTCGTGCCGGGCGGGCATGGGGTGATCGAGCCACTGCCCGGCTTCGAAATCGAAAAAACCGCCGAGAATCGACCTGCCCTCGCTGAGATCGGCTTGCAGCCGCTCGATGCGCCGCTCGGATGCCGCCCCGATGTACGACCTCGTGTCATCGATCAGCGCATCGCTGAATACTTCGGCAAGGCCGACTTCCACCCACGTCGGCAGATCCCGGCCAAACCGATTGAACACGTAAAACCTCATCAGTTCATACTGGACGAGCCGGTTGCGCCGGTGCGTGGGTTTCACATCGAGGTTGACGGCGAGAACAGCCCCGTCCGTCGTCCGCTGAAACCACGCGCCGTGATCCGTCACATCCCGGCCGAACCGGTGAAGCATCGTCTCCACCATGGTGTCGTGATCGCGGAAGAGCAGCACGTCAAGGCGGCCGGGGTCACGCGGCCGCAATGGCCCGACCGTCGCGTCAATCACTGATAACTTCCGTTGAAGGTTCCGAGCGTGTGAGCGGGCCTGCGACGTCGGCAGGTCGCTGCGAACACGCAGGCCGCCAATGTCATCGACGACACTTCGATCCCACCACGAGCGGTCAAGGCTGGTGTATCCATTGGCATGCACAGGCGACTCCGGGCCAACCCCGGCTGCCATGACGACGGCCGCGACAGCCCACACCCATACCCACCGCTTGGCCGGCTCGATCATAAAAGATCCTTTCATGC
>SLJD01000232.1 GCA_007135295.1 Phycisphaerales bacterium | reverse complement strand
CAATTCGAGGTTAATGTCCATGTCGACGTGCAATTCGCTCGTGATGCGCGGGCGGACCTGAAGCGTGATGCCCACGTCCTGGTAATCGAACGACTGCGACTGGCCGCCGACATCCGTCAGGAACGAATCGGTAATGAACGGCACGGACTGGCCGTCGAAGAAGATTGCTTCCTGGTTGTCGGCCGTGAAAATCCGCGGCTCCTGCAGGATGCGGATGGCGCTGCGCGAGGCGAGGGCCTGGAAGAACGCATTGAGGTTGAAATTCACATCGAGCACTGACGTGTCGAACAGGCTGCCGAAAATGCCCTCTTCCTGAGCGCTGAACTGTCCCTCGGCCGCAAACGCCATATCAGAACGTTCTGGCGACATGATACCCTCGCCGCTTGACAGTCGAAGCCCGAGGTCGATCGCATCGGAAAGCTGCACCTCGGCGATGACCGCCGAGATCATGACCTGTCGGCCGGGCTTGTCGAAATCTTCGACGATCATCTGCTCGATTGCGTTGCGGTACTCCGGTGGGCCGAGGACGGCGACGGCATTCTGACGGATGATCGGCACGATGCGGACCTTGCCGACCAGCGCCGACTCATCAGTTTGCGTGCGTTCATCGCGGCCGGTCTGCCAAGGGAACTGGATATCGCGGGCGTCGCCGCCGTTGCCCTGGCCACGGCCGAGGCCCTGCAAAGGCCCCGCCCCCGGCCCGGCCTGCCGCTGCCCGCCGGCACCGCCTCCTGCCACCGGTCCGCCGGTGCCCAGCGGGGACAGCCCCGAGGGGGGGCGTACGAGTCGCACATCCGAGCCCGCCGGAGCGAGCAGGGCGTTGAGTTGCTCGGAGATATCGACCGCGTCGGCGTGTTTGAGGTCGATGACGGTCGGCAAACCGGGATCGATCGGAGTATCAATCTCGCGAATGAGGTGGTCGAGCAGGCGGAAATTGTCTTCCGTCTTGCTGATCACGACCAGCCGCTGCGAGTCCGGGTACGCGCGAATGTTGTAGATCCGGCCGACCACATCGGCGACTTCGGTGCCGCCACCACCGGCCTGCCCGCCGCCGGCCTGACGACCACCACCAGCGCCCGGCGGACGTCGCTGGCCGCCAAACGCGCCGCCGCCGCCGAGCATCTCCTGGAGCAGTTCCTCGACCTTGATCGGGTCGGTGTACTTGAGGTCATAGGTGCGAACGACCTGCGGGCTGATCTCCCGGTCGAGGTGGTTGACGATCAGATCCTCAATGTCGTCCATGATCGACATGTCGGCATGGACGATGACCGCGTTCTGCTGCGCATTGACGCTGACACGCATTTCAACCGGCTCGAGCGCGCCACCTTCGCCGGCACCGCCGCCCTGGCCACGGGCCTGGGCGGCACGGGCCCGCGCTGACGCGGGCTGGTTTCCGCCGGTGCGGCGGGCGGGTTGGCCGTCATCAGCGAAGATGACTTCGATATTCTCCGCAACCGCCGCGGCGTCGGCAAACTGAAGGCGGAACACGCGGCGGCGCGCCGGGTCGAACGGCTGTTTGTCGATCTGCTCGATCAACCGACCGATCCGCTGGATCACGCTGACCGGCGCGGTGACGATCAATTGGTTCGACGCCGCATCAACTGCCACGTTCGTGCCGTCCGGCAGTTCGCCGAGCTGGTCGGAGACGGTTTCCGCCGCGGTGTATTCCAATCCGAAGACTTTCGTCACCAGGTTGCCCATGTCCGGTCGCAGGCCGATCTCATCGGTCGGCCCGAGCACCTGGTGCACGCCCGATCGCTCCGCGTCATCGGCCGAGGTGATGACGATCATCGTCGGCGTTTCAACGACGCCGATGTCGTTGAGGCGAAACGCCTGGAAGATGAAATCCAGCGCCTGTTCGCGGGTGATCCATTCATCGTTGACGACCGTGATATTTCGCGTGCCGAGCGTTGCCCCGTAGGGAATGACGGTCTTGCCCGTCGTTTCCGTAATGAACGGGACGAATTCTTCCACGCCGACGTTATTGAATCCGAGCTTGACGAGTTCATCGTTGTCCGGCCCTCGGCGGCGATGTGTCAACGCGTCACGTTCCTCGCCGGCGTCCATCACCCGCACATTCGGATCTTCTACAACGCCGCCGTCGAGGATCTCGCCGGGTTCTCCGTCGCCGGGCTGCTCGTCACTTTGACCCTCCTGCTGTCCGTCAGCGGGTTCGCCGCCGCCGTCACGCTGGCTTTCAGGGCGGGTGTCACGCTCGGGTTGATCGGGCGTGGGCCGGCCGTCCTGAGCGGAAAGTGAATCCGTGACCAGCAGCATGGCGCCGATCACGATCACACACCACCATGAACCTGTACGAGTCGTCGGGCTGTCAGCAGTCACGAAAGCCAATCTCCTGCTGTCGGGAACCCTGCCGATCTGAGGAGGGCAGGGGGGATTCTGTCTTATCCGGCATCGGTGAACGTCTCCGTGCCGGATTTCTTGCACGCGATGAGCAGCGGCCGCCGTCCGGCGGCATCGGTGGCTGCCTACCGGCCTTCGCCGGATTCCCCCGACCGTTCCTGTCGAATGCGCCGGGCCCGTTCGATCCGGGCCTCCCGGTCGGAATCAGCGTCGCGTCCGGATTGCGCGTCCCGGCCGGACTGTCCGCCGGACCCGCCGCCTTCGGGGATCTCCACCCGGCCCGGGATGGACTCCTCTCCCGAATCGGGTCGGATCAGGCCCGGCAGACTGGATGAGGCCGTCTGGGTGCCGTCAAACATGTCCTCGCGATCAAACAGGGAGACATCGTACTCGCCAACCTCATGATCGCGATACTTGTGCGAGACGCGGATCGACCACGGCGGACTCGTCTCGATCACCTGAAGGCCGTCCACCTCGTCATCGCCGACACGCATCCTCATGTCGTTGTCGAACCAGACCTCATTGCCGAGGATCGCGATCGGCCGCGGCCCCTGATAATCGTCCGGAGCCGGTGGCGGGCCGGTCGGTTTCGGCGGCTCTTCCGGCGGCTCCTCCGGCGGCTCTTCCACCTCCGGTGGATCTTCCCGCGGCGGGGGAGGTGGGGCCGGCGGGCGGAAGAAGATCGACCGCCCGGTGAACCGGTCGCGGTACAACCGCTTCTGCTCGCTGTACTGGTCGACGTGCCGGGACATCGCATCAGTCGCCTCCGACGTGCGATAGCCCGGCGTCGAGAAGGCGTCTGACAGCGCCGGTGCGTACACCACCGCCACCAGCACAAGCAATATGACGGCGGCAAGACTGATTCCCAGCGGCCCCTTCAGCGATTCACGATTGAATTCCATCACGTGATGCCTCCTCGCCGGCCGGATTCTTCCGGCGTCCGGACCCACGACTCGATCGTCAGGTCGACCGACAGACGCCCGGAACGCTGACTCTTGCTCATGCGCACCGAACTGACGGCGTGAATGTGCGGATGCGATTCAAGATCAGCCAGCAGGTCGATGGCGTCTTCCGGTCGGGCTTCGAACCGCAGATCGACAATCAGCCGCGCCGGCGAGCCCGACTCGAGCACGCCCGGCAGCGCATCGCTCGGCATGTTGCCCACGCCGCGGCTGGTGACGGAATCGACCGAGACGGCATGCTGCCGCGTCGTCTCAGTGATCGCGCTGTTCATGGCCTGGCGGCCTTCGTCGACCGTCAGGGGAAGCTCCACCTCGCCGTACGCCAGCACCGCGCTTCTCAACTGATTGATGCGCGTTTCGCGGTCTTCGGCCTCGGCCTGTCGCAGTTCGGTCTGCACGCTGTTCGCTTCGTCACGCCAGTCCGCGGCCGTCAGCAGCACGTAATCGTAATAGAGCCAGATCATGATCGCCGGCACGCCAAGCAGCACGATCCACTGCATCGGCGGGGACAGCGAGCGATACCGTTCGCGCCAGTGCTCAATATTCATAAGGAACAGCTTTCCATGCCGGGTTCGTCCGGATCATTGCGCAGAGGATAGTCATGAATCGCGTCATCGGTTACGGGCCCGCTGGCGCAGGAGGTTGAAATCATTGCGCAGCCGTTCACTGGTCTCATCGTCGAGGCCGGAAAGTCGCATCGCACGGGCGTACTCAGCCATGAGCCGGCGCGCTTCATCGGGTGACATCGCTTCGACTTGCCGGGCTGAAAGCTCATCGGGGATGGACTGGGGGCCGGCGACTTCCGTGTCGTCGCCTTCGCTTCGGCGATCGCCGTCCGGCCGCGTGCGGCCCTGTCCGAACGGGCTGTCTGGTCGGTCGGGGCGATCCGGCCGGGACGCTTGCTGGTCCGACTCGCCGCGATCGCCGGCACCTTGACTGTCATGATCGGCTGGACCGCGCGGCTCGGCGCCGGCGGCCGACGGTCCATCGCCCGAAGGGGATTCGCCCGCTTGCCGCGGTGATGTTTGCTCGCCCTGGGCCAGACGCGGCGGGTCCGTGGTGGATGGATCGTCTGCCGGCTCGCGCACTTCGCCCGCCCCCGGGACGGTCAGCCCCGTCTCGCCTGGCTGTTCCTGTTCAAGCAGTTCGGGATACAGCCGCTGCCGAAGCGTTAGCTTCGCGAAATCCTCGGTTTCGTCGTAATCGCGGATTCGAAGCGGGTCGCTGACGTAAGCGTTGAGTCGGAAGCGATACTGATCGCCGTGAACATTCGGCGAGTCAAGGTTCACTCGCGGATGCTGAAAGATGCCTGTCGCCTGGAGTTGATCTTCCATGAGATATGCGATCTCACTCGGCGACTGACCGTTCTGCTCGACGGCGTGTCCGCTGATCATGATCGCGTCACCCTCGCCGAACGACACGCTGATCGATTCAAGCTCAATGCCCTGTGGAGCGTTGTTGACGACATCGGAAATGATCTTGGTCATCGGCCAGCTCCGGTTCCGCATCGCCTCGTACATGGCAAGGCGGCGATCGAGCTGCTCGACCTCGGCGCGATTCGTCTCCAGATCACTGAGCTTGCTCTCCAGCACCATCAGCCGCGCGCCGTGTACGAGCAGCGGCGAGAACAGCGCGATCACACCCGCCACCACCGCCAGCGTGACGGCCGTTCGCGGCGTGGACAGCGCCGCCACCACGCGTTCAACAGTTGACGGATTGCTGGCCGGGGGTTGCTGCTGCATGGCAGCCAGGGGGGCAAGTTGATCGGCCTGCGTGAGCAGCGCCCCGGCCGCGACGCCGAACTGATTCCACCACGACTGCGGGTCGCTGCCCGGATCATGGCCGGTCATCCGCTGGGCGAGCGAGACATGAAGCTCATCAGGCAGCCACAGCACCGTCGCGGGAACTGATAAATCGCCGAAGCGGCTGGCAACAGATTCGCGCAGCCCGTCGATGTATTCCGGCGTGTGACTGGCGTTGAGCGCGGTTTCCGCAAGGGTGCGAGTGACCCCCTGGACCCATTCGTGGGGCGACTCGGTGTTCTCACGCGTCGCGCGGAACGTCACGCCGCCTGCATGCGTCATCGCAAAACTCAGCGCCCCGGAGCGGCCGTCCGCCCAGAGCAGCGGGTCCGCCGGCCGGTGGCCGTTCAGCAATGCCGCTACCGCCGCAACATCGGCGGTAAATTGCACATCTTCGCGATGTGTCGGAATCTCAGGTTCGTTGCCTTCCGGCCAGGCGAGAATCAGTCCGCTGCGTGATTGCTCATTATCCGCCGGGTGCAGGACCGCCATGGCCTGTCGGTGCGGGGGGGCGGTGCCGAGCAACTGGGCTTCGGCCTGCAGCCGCAGGGCGGTTTCCAACTGCTGCGGATCCGCATCGGGCAGCGGACAACTGCGGCAGATCACGGTGCCGGCAGGCAGCACGACGATGACCTGACCGGCCTGATGCGACTCAAGCCAAGCATCCACGGTCGGGGGATCAGTTTGGGGAAAATCTTTCGTTTCGATGATTGCCAGTCGGTTGCCGTCGGCGCGGCCGACCACGCCACGCCACATCCCGTCGGCCCGGTGGAGGGCGGCGATGATGGACGTGTCGAGCAACGGGCGTTCAGTCTTGGCTTTGGTCACGATCCGGACCTCGTGGGGAAGGAAGAAAAAGGTTCCGATACGAGCGGGCCACCATCAGCCGTCACTGCTCGCGATATTCGATGATTCGAATCGGAACAGTCGAACGATCGACGACGGCGATGATTTCAACTTCCAGCCCGGTTCCATCGGATCGTCCGCGGGAAGGGATCGTCATCACATTGGTGTACACGTCCATGTACCGGCCAATAAACTGCAAATCCTCTTCGGTGATGCCAGGAATGTCCAGCAGATCGACAAGACTCGAAATTCCCTCCCGGCGGTTGGCCCGCAGGGCGATGATCTCGTCGGCGAGTCGTTCCCGGCCGGGCATCAGTTCTCGCAGCAGTCGTGGCGAGACCGTATTGAGATTGATTTTTCCCGGCGCGTTCTGTTCGGGATCCTCGATCGACGTTTCCGCAAAGATGCGCCGCAGCTGATCGAGGGTCAGCGGTTCGACGCCGCCCTGTGACCGGCCGCCGACGCCGCCCTGCTGTGACCGCCCACCGACCCCGCGTCGCCGCCCCTGCTGCCGGTCTCCCTGTCCGCCGCCACCGCCGGCCAGTTCATTGAGCGGAACGATCAACAGTCTCGCGAGGTTTGCGTTGTCCGTCATCGCGAACTGCATGAGCACCTGCGCCTGCTCTTCCGTAACATCGAGCCGCTCGACAAGCACTTCGGGCTCCGTGTCGCGAAGTGGGATCCGCGGCCAGCCGCTGTCCGTCACGCCGTGCCGCCTGGAGTACACGGTCATCACGCCGGACCACCCCTGGTCAAGGATGTCGTTGCCGTCGTCATCCGGCCAGGTGTACCCGCCGTCGTTTTCGTTCGGATCAAGGCGATAGTTGAGGTTCCAGTCCTCGCCCCGAAAGTAACGCGGCCAGACGCCAGCGACGAGTTCAATCTCCGCGAGACTACGGAACGGAACGTGCCGCGGCTCATAGCCCAGGCCGCGCGCCCGATACCATTCCGGTCCGGCGCCGAACATGCGAGGCTCTTCGCCTTCATCGATCCAATCAAGCATCGAATGCGCGACATCGGGCGTCATGTTCGGCAGGAGCATGAGCAGCTCGCCGTCCACATGGTTGACGTTGTACTTGGCATGCTCATCCATCGGGCCGAGGAGGTTCCGGCCGTCCACATGATGGCGGATGTCGTACTCGGCGTTGAGCAGTTCGTCATAGGCGACGTACTCGAGATCGCGGATCATGGCCATCGCGTCGCCGGGCATCGGCCATTGCGTGTGGTATGCCATAACCGAGATCGACTGTTCGATGCCGGCCCGCGCGGCCCATCGCGCCTGAATGCGATCTTGGACCTCGCGGCCGAGCATGGACTGGCGGTACGAGAAGATCTGGAGCGTGCCGACAATGAGCGAAGCGATCGCCAGCGCCCAGATCACGATCACGATCACGCTGCCGCGCCGATTGGATCGTCGCGTGTGGCGAAGCCTTGCCATTCGTGTGGCCAGCGGGATGCAACGGGATCTTTGCATCATCGTTCGTCCCTCGCGCTTCCGCTGCCGCCGGGGGACGCGCCGCCGGATGGCCCGCCGGCCCCCGGATCCGGGCGACTGGTCGGCGCATCAGGCCGGTCGGGACGGCTTGGTCGATCCGGCCGTTCTCCCGGCTGACTGGCGTCCGGCGTGCCTTCTTCATCCGGGTCGAGTTCCTCGTCCTCTTCGTCGAGTTCGATTTTCGGCGGCGGGACTCGGTCAATCGGGACGACCGTGCGAAGCGTGACAATCGGCGCCCGGCTGTCGAACGGATCCTCGCCAACAGCAGTGCCGGTCGCCATCACCGTCACGCGCACGGCCCACGGAAGGCCGTCACGGTCGGAGTCCCAGTCCCGGTACCACTGGAATCCGTCGTAGCATTCGATCTGAAGACTGACGATCCCCTCGACGAGCGGCGTCGCCACCCCGCCGCCGTGCGGGTACTCGTCAGGAAACGGGTCAAGCCGCTGCCAGAGCACCGGGCCGAGGTCGTCGGTCTGGATCCGGTACTGCGTTTCATACTCTGACCCTTCGCCCTGGTATTCGACATCGCGCACCGTCCGCAGTCTGGTGGAAAACATCAGCACGTCATCATTGTCCAGCCGGCCGATCGGGCTGTTGACCGAATCGCTGCGCACATCGAGATAGGTGTAGAACAGATCCTCATCGCGGATGATGCTGGTCAGGTCACGGCGGATGTTGTCCAGCGCTGCGTCTGCCCGCATGTGCGCGGTGAAACGCAGTTTGGTCATGTCGTTTGCCCGGCCGAGGTGAAACAGCGACACCGCCACGCTGCCGACCACCATCGCTGAGATCAACCCTGCAACGAGCAGTTCGACAAGCGTAAAGCCCCGCCGCGTGCTAGCGGAACGTGTGATGGTTCGTCGGGGATTACCACTCATCGTCGTAGTACCGTCTCATCCGATCGATCGGCTCGTCCGGTGCGCGGTCCGGCATGTGCTCGGCTTCGCCCTGGCGGGCGGCTATCCACGTCTGAACCTCAACCAGACTCGCTTCGTCATACGGCGGCCAGCCAACGGTTGCCGTTACGCGGTACGGCTCAACGTCGCTGAAATAATCGATCTGAAGCGAATAGGTGTACTCTTCGAACGCTCCTTCGAACGCGCCCTCGAGCGAGCGCCGCGACAGGTATGTATCCGGCCCTTCGACGAGCACCATGGCCAGCAACTCGTCAGCAAGCCATGACGCGACGATCATGCGCTCGCCGCGTGTCTGATTGATCATCGCCCGGCTGCTGATCGACATGACGACCGCAAGTCCGATGCCGAGGATGATCGTCCCGATGACGACCTCGACGAGCGTAAAGCCGCGCCGCGTCGATCGGCCTTGATAATGTCGGCGTGACCGTCGGTGGAACATCACCAGTCCTCCCGGCTTCGACCTTCTGCGTCGAGATCGATCGGTTGGCGGTCAAGCCGCCGCTCATCGTCGTCGATGCCGTCGAAGATGATCGGCGACAGCGAATGTGGATAGAGCACGATCCGGCTCGTCCGTTCACGGGTGCCGACGACAAACTCCAGCGTCGGCCGTTCGCGACCCGGCGTGATGACGATCGGCCAACTCGGCCCGGAGACGGGGTATCCGTCCTGTCGGACCTCGATCAGATCGACATGCTCGGGCAGTTCAACCGGCTGGACGGCCAGCTCGGTGCGCCATTCCGCTTCGTGCCGCTGGCCGTCTTCAGGGTAATCAAGCACCCACAGCGACAGAGAGCGGTTGTAGTCGTCGTAACTCAAGGCGATCGGCCGCTGGGTGAGGGATTCGCGCTGTGCAAACATGAGCAGAAAATCAGCGACGGCTTCGGTCGCCTGTCGCACCTGGCGGTTCTCCTGCCCGACGACGCGCGGCACCGTGATCGCGGCCAGTATGCCCAGAATCAGCATGACCACGATCAGTTCCACCAGCGTGAAGCCGCCACGCGACCCGGCCGGTCTGCGCCGGTTTTTATGGAACTGGCTGGAAGCGCGGCCGCTCATCGGCATCCTGCTTTCTACACAGATACTGCACCCGAGGCCAAGTCATTCTTCGATGATCTGCCCGCTGACGATGTCAGCATCCTCACCGCTGCCGCCCGGCTCGCCGTCCGCGCCGTAACTGATGATGTCGAAGTCGCGATTCACTTCGCCGGGCACGCGGATCTCGTAGGGGTTTCCCCACGGGTCGATCAGATCATCTTCGTTGAGGTAATGCCCGTTCGGGCCGCCGCCTTCTTCCGGCGTCAACGTCAGCACGCTGAGATCGAAGTTGCTTGGCGGGGTGCTTCGGCCGACGTCAGCGAGATACATGTTCACGGTGCTGATGATCTGCCGTGTGCCGTTCTCAGCCGCCGTCTGGCGGGCCTGCGTGACTCGCTGGAAGACGCGTGGGACAACAAGCGCGGACAGAATGCCGATGATCAGCACCGCGACGATGACTTCAGCGAAGCTGAAGCCGCGGCGATGCCGGCGATCCTGACGCGACGGACGACGTTTGTGAACGAACATGGTTGAGTCTCCCGAACTGGTGTCGGCTGAATGATGGCTGGTGTATCGGATGAGTGGAGCGATCGCGTCCCCGCGTCACCCCATGGCGGCCTGCACCTCCAGCAGGGGCAGCAGAATCGCGGCGAGAACGAATACGACGATCGGCGCCAACCCCAGAATCAGCACCGGGGGCAGCGACTTCGTGAAGATACGAACCGTGTTGTTGACCTGCCTGTCGAACGCATTTGCGGCGTGCATAAGCATGTTCTCCAGCCGCCCCGAACGCTCGCCGAGGTTCACAATCTGCACGAGCAGCGGCGGAAAGAGGCCGGATCGCTCAAGGGGGTCGGCCAGAGCGGCCCCGGCGGTGACTTTCTCCCCGACCTCGTCGATCGCTTTCGAAAGCGCCTTGTTGCCGAGCGTCTCCCCCGTGATGCGCAGTGCTTCAAGAATCGGCAGCCCCGCCGAGACGAGTGTGCCAAGCGTCCGGGTGAATCGCGCGACGGAGACGTCCCGCAGCAGCCGGCCGATCATTGGAATGCGCAGCATCGCCCCGTCAAACCAGAGCCGGTTGGCCGGCACCGACAGCCACCATCGGAAGGCGAAGACTACAACCGTGATCGCGATCAGCCCATGCAGCCAGTACGCCCGGACCCCATCGGCGAGACCCATGACGATCTGCGTCGGCAGAGGCATCTGGAAGTCCGCCGCCGCCTGCAGCGGCTCAAGTAACTGCGGGGCGATGAAAGTTACGAGAACGCCGATTCCTACTGCGATGAGGGTAATGATGATCCCGGGGTAGATCGTCGCTCCCATGACCTCGCGGCGCAGTTCGACAGATCGGTCGAGCAGGTCCGCAAGCTGCATGAGCACCTCAGCCATCCGGCCGGACGCGTCCGCCGCCCGCAGCATGCCGATGATCATGTCATCGAACGGCCGGCCGTATTCCCGCGCCGCCTGATGCAGCGGCGCGCCGGCTTCCACACGCTCGATGAGATGATCGAGAATTACCGAGAGCTTTTTTGATGACTGCCGCCGCACCGTTCGCAGTGCCTGCATGACCGGCAGCCCCGCCTCGAGGGCGGTCGCGAGTTCGCGCATGAAGTTGGCAAGCTCGACGCGGCTGATCGTCGTGTGCTGGCGTCGGCCGAGGCGCTGTGATTTCGATCCCGATGATGCATGCCCGATCGGCGCTGCGGAGCCGTTCAGCTCGGCGGCCTTCCGGCTGCTGATCGGCTCGACGACCGTGGCGGTTTCGCCCCGGTTGAGCAGTTGCCGGACCGCTGCCGATTTGTCGCTTGCGTCGACCACGCCGCCACTGAGCGTTCCATCGCTTGTCAGACTTTCGTAACGAAACTGCGGCATCGTCAATCAAACGACCGAATCATCCGTGTCTTGCGTGGCCCGGAGCACTTCCTCGACCGTGGTCATGCCGATCGCGGCCTTGCCCATACCTTCCGTCCGCATGGTGACGAAGTTGCTGTCGACGAGTTCGCCGAGTTCCGAAGTCGGGCGGTTCTCCGAGACGGCCCGGCGCAGCGCCGCATTGATCCGGATGAGCTCGAAGAATCCGAGCCGGCCGTGAAATCCGGAGTTGTTGCACTTCTCGCAGCCGCTTGCGGTCCAGACCTGGCCGTTGAACTGTTCGAGTTCCGATTCCGTCAGTCGGTGCTCGACATCCTCGGGCATGGGGACCTGATGACGGCAATGCGGGCACAGGCGGCGGCCGAGTCGCTGGGCGAGCAGCCCTTCAAGGACGGAAGCGACGAGATATGGCTCCGTGCCCATGTCAATCAGACGCCCGATTGAGCTGATCGCGTCGTTCGTGTGCAACGTCGAGAAGATGAGGTGGCCGGTCAATGCCGAGCGGATGGCGATCTCCGCCGTCTCCGCGTCACGAATCTCGCCGACAAAGATAATGTCCGGGTCCTGGCGGAGAAT
>SLJD01000409.1 GCA_007135295.1 Phycisphaerales bacterium | reverse complement strand
TTCGATCGTCGACATCACCGAAGCCCGGCGCGGCGAGTTGAACCCCGGTCGCGATCCGGAAATCTTCAGCGAGGACGAACGTGAGAACGGCCTGATGGTTCAGCTTCGTGCCCGGATGATCGGCGATCTCGAACGCGATCTGTTTTACGACACCTTCGCCCTGTACTGGATCGCCTGGGATCGCTCCTCGGAAGCGTGGTCCATTCGCACAACTGCCCGGCAGGGTGACGCATCGCGATCCGAATCAGAAACCGGCTTCCGCACCCGCCCCGGCGAGGGAGCCCCGCGAGGCAAGCTCAACGTCATCCAGTCCCAGGCGGAATCCGTCCAGCGAGAACCGCAGGAATGGGAAGTGCCGGCCGTGTACCTCTCCCAGGTCGAACGCTGGATTATCCAGCATCTCATCCCCCGGCATGCTGAGCCCGGCGAGCTTGCCTACTACTTCTACGACTCGAGTTCAGGCCGCCTTTCGGTTCGCACCGACACTTACACCCGCGACGAAGAGGCCGGCCGATGGACGCTTCGCAGCCGCCCGACGGCTGACTCCGCCGACGTCGTCTCGGTCTATGACGAAGACAACAACCTCATCCGCCGAACGCGGCAGGACGGGGCGGTGATCGAACCGATCGAGCAGGGCGAACTGCTCCGCATCTGGCAGCGCAAGGGACTGCCTACGGACTCCCGGGCCCGAGGCCGAGACGGACGCTGACACTTGAAGTATTGGCGAGAATGCGGCAGCAAGTCGCTTCAGACCGAGACCGGCCGGCCCGCGGCAACGCTTGCGGCGTGGGCCTCGACCCGCCCGCGCAGCGCATCAATCTGATCCTCGGGGTACATCGCGAACGGCCAGTCACGCCGATCGCGGATCTGTGCTTCCGCGGCATGGCGGTGGGCACGTGCAACATTCTGCCGGGCCGCCTTCAAACGGTCAGCATGCGCTGCCCTCTCCTGATCCAGCCAGTCGTGCATGGCGTAGAACGCCTCCCGCCGCTGCTTTGACCGCCGCGGCAGGCGACCGATCGCGTCCAGCCATGCCTGCTTGGCGGCGCTCGGCCCGCTGCCACCACCACCACCGCCTGCTGCCGGATCCTGAACCGGGTCATGCTCGCTCCGCCGCAATCGGGCAACGGCGTCGCCGGGGTTGTCGGCGTCGTCGTCTGATCGCGGCAGCGGCAGGCGTACGGTAGCGGTGCAGACCCCGGCTGCGCCTGTCTCCACGCCCAGCCACTGGCGGATCCACTGTTCCATGGTGCGGTCGTAGTTCGCACCGCCCGTGCCGTGTATGAAGATGTCGCACATCCCCAGCCGCACGAGGGCGGTCATGAACAGAGCCCGGGGCATGAGCCGGATCATCTCGCCGTCGAGAAACGACTCGATGTGGTGCGAATACGCCTTTCGGCGCCGGCCCTGCTCATCGATCCGCCAGACGGGCAGTTCCACTGTCTCCCGATGCACGAGCAGTGTCGAGATTCCTGCTTCAGGAATCGACTGCACCGCGCGGTTATACAGGCGGATGCACTCGTGCGGATCATGAACCATGGCCTCGAGCATCCGCCGAGCAAGGGCGGTCCCGATCAGGTCAGTTGCTGTCACGCCGGGCATCCGCCGCACCCACCGGCTCATCAGATCTGACAGGGCCCGGGCCATCTGCCACGCCGCGTTCGGCGCATCCGCATGGCGACCTACGGCTTCGAGCATTCGCGCCAAGCCGTGCTCCACCGATTCCAGCGCCGGCCGGCGCCGCGGCGACCACGGCTCGGGCCGATCAGGCGCGACCGCTTCGTGCAGACCCATCGGCACGTCCGGCCGGGCGTCGAGCAGATCAACGGCCTGCACGGCGAGTGTGCCGTCCTCGCGCCGGATCGGGGCGTCAATCCGCCCGAACGAGCCGACGTGCTGATCGACGATGAGGTTCGCCGTCGCGACATCGTTCAGTCGGGCGTACGCGTCGACGAGCATGTACTTGGCGAGAATCCCCGGGTGCCAGAGCAGCGCCTGATGGCCGGTGGCGACGATCGGGCGGGTGGGGTCGAGGCCGAGTTCCCGGCGCGTCCTTTCCCGCCACGCCGACTGCCGGTGGCCGAAGATTTCACCATCCGGCGGCGCGTCGAGCACGGCAGGCCACGCCGCACATGGCGGCTCGGGCGGCGGCGCGTCGAGCGATCCGTCGTCGCAGTGGCGGCCCGGCGTTGACGGGCTCATGGTTGCACGTCAGCCGTCGCCTCGGCCGGCAGGCGATCGGCGCAGCGCTCGAGCTCGCGGTGCATCGTCTCGCGATAATGCCGCAGCCGCGACTCCGGATTGTCGAGCGGCCCGCCGAAACTCCGCGACGGATCGTTGTAGATCAGCCGCACCGGAATCTCACGGATCCGCAGGCCGCGGGCCGCCGCCTGGACCCAGAACTGCATCGGAAAGTCGTAGCCGTCGATATCGAGATCGAGTGTCCCGCACGCCGTCACGCGATACGCCTTGAACCCGCAGAACCCGTCGGTCAGCGACAGCCCAAGCCGGTCGTTGAGTTCGGAGGTGATCGTCGCGTTGATCGCCCGGCGGTCACCGGGGGGGGCATCATCGAGCGGTGTGTTCTTCAGGTATCGCGAGCCGGAGATCACGTCGGCGTCGTCGTCCTCGATCGCCTGAATGAAGTCGGGGATCGCAGCCGGCTCGTGCTGCTCATCGCAGTCCATGGTGATCAGCCAGTCAAAGCCGTCGACCTGGGCCCAGCGGATCATGTCCTGCATCGAACGGCCGTAGCCGCGGTTCTCGGCATGGCGGATGACCTCGACCGGCTGGCTGGCGAGCAGCATCGGCGTCTGGTCCGTCGATCCGTCGTCGATCACAAGCACATCGGACGCATAGCGGCGAACCTCATCAAGAACCTTCGCCACGTACTGCTGCTCGTTGTAGACCGGAATGCCGACCAGAACACGCGGCCTCGTCATGACCTTCGCCCTTTCCTTCGCGCTGCCCCCCACCCTGTCGGCCTGCCCGGCGGTTTCTCACTACGGGCCGGCCAAAACGGCATAAGTCTATACCCCGCCCCGGCACCGTTCCATCCACATGCCGATC
>SLJD01000197.1 GCA_007135295.1 Phycisphaerales bacterium | reverse complement strand
GGGTATCTGAGCCCCCGGGAGCTTCTGATCCATTGTCATCACCGGCGCCGGCTGCCCCGCCGATCATCAGCCAGGCCGCCACGACAATTCCGCCGATCAGGCACGTCCTTCGCATCATGTCGCCAATCCTTGGCATGCATCCGCCGGATCCTCCGGCGGTCGTCCGTTTTCCTGCTACTGCCGATCGCCCGGCTGATTCGAGACGATCTCACTGATCCGCACACAGAAGTTCTCGTTCAGCACGAGCACTTCCCCCCGCGCCACGAGTCGCCCGTTGACGAAGATGTCCACCGGGTCCCCCGCCGCTTTGTCCAGCTCGACCACGGAATCCTCGTTCAATCGCAGTACATCCTCGACGTACATTCTCGTGCGGCCGAGTTCGATCTTCACCGACAGGTTGACATCCCTGAGCAGCCCAAGACCGGCCGGCTCCTCGGTTGAGCCATTCTTCTCGAAGGTCGGCAGGTCGTACGACGCCGCCTCTCCAGCCGCGGCGGCCGCGACCTCGCCCGTGGCGTGCTCGACATCGGCCATAGCCTGCTCGGCCTCAGCGCCGGCCGACGTCGCCCCGCCCGAATGCGGGTTCGAGCCGTCGCTCTCCGGCTGGGGCGCGCCCGACCCTTCGCCTCTCGGCGCGTCGCCGGGCTGCGATTCCGCAGCGTCGTCTGCTGGTCGTTGGTCTTCAGGCCTCTGGTCCGCCATCCCTGGCCCCTTCTGTGGCCTCTGCCATCCGGCTCCGAGTCCAGCGGAGACCCGTGATCCGGCTGACCGGCCGCCTGCTGCATGACATCCATGTCATCGGAGCGGCCGTCCTGTCACAAACACCACGAGCCGGCTGCCCGATCACGTTATCGGCCAGCCAACCCGACATCCTCTACACTCTCCGAATTCACCCATTTTGTCAACTGTCAATCCGGAAGCCGGTGCCCATCACGATGATTGATCGCAGGATGATCGGGTCGCCGGTCCTCGCATCGTTGCCGAATCGCTCCTGAAGCAACGCGTCAACCTTCCGGTTGAGGTTCTCGTGGTTCGGTTCGCGGAAGTGCGACGGCTGGCTCGTCCGCCAGATCGCGTTAATCTCAGCCGTGATTTCATTACGAAACTGCTCAAGCTCCCGCTCGACCCGCTCGGCATGCCGCTGGCGGACCTGCACGTAAATCTCTGTGTCGTAGAGGTAGGTCACGCCGGTCTTGTTGTTCGGCAACCGCCGGTCGAGCACCTGGATCTCGCGAACGCGATCCTCTTCTGCCGCCGGGGCGTGGCCGACCTGCTCAGGGTCCGCCTGGACGTCCGAGGGCCCGAGAAACCACATCATCGCCCCGACGATCACCACGGCCTCAAGCAGCAGCACCGCACCGACCCCCATGGCCGTTCGCGACTTCGAGCTGGATTGGCCGGCGTTGTCAGCCATCACTGCATCCCGCGTGCATATTCAGGGTTCGTATGGTCCGGATCGTCATGGGTGTCGTCGACCAGCTCCTCGGTCAACACCACATCAACTCGGCGATTTTCCTGAGCCGCGGTCGGGTCAGTCACTCTGGGCTGAAGCGGTTCCCTTGCACCGACCGCTTCCAGCCGGAACACCCGGTCTCGGATTCCCAGGTCCGCGAGCAGATCCCGAACCCCGGCCGCCCGCTCGAACGCCAGCGCGTCCAGGTCCCGCCACGGCATCGACTCCGGCATCTGCTTGTTCGCCGTATGACCGCGAATGACGATCTTGTTGTTCCGCCCCTTGACCAGCCGGGCGAGTTTTTCAATCTGCTCCGCCACAACGGGCTTGACCTCCGCCGAGTACTCATCGAACGTCGCCGGCCCCCCGATCGTGAAAATCAACCCTTCCCGCACGCGCGTCACCCGCATGTGCGGCCCGTCCACGCCACGCACGTCCGCCTGGCTGATGCGCGTGTCTTCGTGCGTTTTCTTGGCCAGATGCTCGAGCTGTTCGATCATCGACCGCATCGGCGGATCATCGACCGGCAGCACGCCGATCCCTCCGGAGTACCCGAACGCTTCCTGCACCGCGGTAATCACACGCTGGTACTCATGATCCTGTTTCAGCTCCGAGAACATCTGAATCAGGATGAAGAACGTCAGCAGCAGCGACATGAGGTCACCGAACGTCACCACCCACTCGGGAACCTGCGGCTTCGTGCGCTTCTTCTTCTTGACCGCCATCAGGCCGCCTCGTCTTCGCTTCGGCGGCGGGAGGGCGGCAGGAAGGTCATCAGCTTGCTCTCCACGTTCCGCGGGTTGTCGCCGGCCTGAATCGACATCACGCCCTGGAGGATGATCGTCTTGGACAGCACTTCTTCGTTCGTCCGCGTGGCAAGCTTGTCAGAGGTCGGCAGGAACACGATGTTCGCCAGCAGCACGCCGTACAGCGTCGTCAACAGCGCCGTCGCCATCCCTGAGCCGATCTGCGAGGGGTCGTCCATGCCGCGCAGCATGGCGACCAGACCGATCAGCGTCCCCGCCATCCCGAACGCGGGGGCGTACCGGCCCAGCGAATCCACCATTGCCTTGTACGTCTCGTGGCGTTCGAGCAGGTTCTCCAGTTCCGTCTCCATGATCGACTGGATGATCTCCGGATCCGTCCCGTCGACCGCCATCTGAATCCCCCGGACGATGAACTCGTCGTCCATCTCCTCGGTCATGTTCTCAAGCGCGAGAATCCCGTCCCGGCGGGCGACCTCGGCAAGCTCGACCATCTGCGAGATCAAACGTTCCGGGTCGGAAGACTTGTTGTACAGGGCCTGCATGACGACGCGCGGCAGTTGCAGGAACCGCGACATCGGAAACGCCGTCATCGTCGCCGCCGTCGATCCGCCGACCACAATCAGCACCGCCGACGGGTTCATGTAATCCGTCGGCGCACCGCCCACGACGATCGCCATCCCCACAAGGAAGCTGCCCAACAGCACACCGATGAGTGTGGCAGTATCCACAGCGATCTCCAGACCACGCCGCTTGAACTCATCAACCCGCTGCTGCGCCAGGCCGCTCCATACACCGGCGGGCTGACGCCGCAACGCACCGGAACCGCCAACCGGTCCGGCCTGCTGTCCATCG
>SLJD01000031.1 GCA_007135295.1 Phycisphaerales bacterium | reverse complement strand
TGTAATGCCCAGGTCCGGAGTGTTGCGAATGACGTGTGGCCATCGAATTCTAATCGTGGCTGGCTCGGCGGCCGCTGCTGTACTCCTCTGGGCCTGCGGCTGCAGTCTGCTGATGTTCGATGCGTCAGGAACCCGGTACATCTATAAGATCGGTGACGCTGAGGCGATTGTGGATTGGACGCTCTCGCTGCCTGCCGAGGAAAGCAGGCAGCGCATGTGGGCAGTGCGCCATGTCTTGTTCGGACGCGAGTTTGCGCGAAAAGACCCTGTCGAAACCCTTGATCAATTTATGCGGATACACGATAAAATATACGAGGGGTGGCCGGGCTGGTCTGAAGGGGACCGTCTGGGCAGCTTGAACGGAATTTACCTGTCCATGGCCCGTCTTCGGAGGAATCACAATATCGAATATGCGCGTGAGACAGTCTTTCGGATTGAGCCGAACAAAGATGACCCGGCTCATGATCTATGGGAAAGAGCATTGAGGTTGTTGAACGAAGAGGAAGAAGACGTGTGATCTCTTGAACTGTGGGCCGCATGTCTTCCGAATCGGGGAAGCTGTCCGCAGCAGCGTGGATTCGGACAACAGCCAGTGCGATGTTGCAGATAACCGCGACTACAGCGACGCCGCAGGGAATTGCGCTCGCAGCAGACCCCTGACGACGGGCAGACGACAACGCTCATCTACACATGGCACGCGTGGCACCGTTCTGTTCGGCCGGTGATCGGATCTCCGGCCTCTCGGCACGGAGCCGATCGCCTCGGGGCAGGCATCGAGAACAGAACAGTAGGGGCTTTGACACAGTCGTTAGCAATATGTTCGGTTGCCCCGGCGGATTCGGCCGGCCCCCTTGTCCCGGAGGGCTGAGGTGACGATACTTCTCTAAGACGCGATGATGATGAGCCAGCATACATCCCGCCGGCCGGTTGAGCAGGGCGGAGACCGCCCGGCCGCCCCGCATCGGCTGCCCGCGCGGGCGGTGTCGGCTGCGGGTCTGGTGACGATGCTGTCCGTGCTCGCGGCGGCGTCGTCGGCGTCGGGCCAGGTCGTCACCGCGGACTTGCGGGCGTCGATCTCCGATGCCCGGTCGATGCGGCTGATGGCGGAAGTCGTCGTCGCAGCCGCCCGCGAACTGATCTCCGCTGAACAGGTCCACGCCGCGACCGACGCCGGCTTGGAACCGGCCGCCGGGTCGGCGACGGCCGTCCTTGTCGGCCCCGGCCGGCTGCACGCGCGAGCCACCCCCCCACTTGCTGAGCGGCTGCTCGACCTGCCGCCCCCGATGAACTGAATCCGCCCCGGCTTACCCGCATGAAACGGGCCGGGCGGCGTCGCGGCAGTTGATCTGCCCGTCGTGACATCGATCGCAACGCGATCACCAGTTCATCGTCAGGGGCGCACGAGGTTTCGCGCCCGCGCATCAATCAGCAGCAATCAGAAACAGGAAAGTGCACGCCATGGGTGTTCCCTTTGTCGGCGGAGTCATGAAGAAATTCTTCGGCTCCCGAAATGAACGACTTGTCAAGCGATATCAGCGCATCGTCGAAGACGTGGCTCAACTCGAGCCGCAGATGCGCGAACTGACCGATCAGCAGCTCCGCGCGAAGACTGATGAGTTCCGCAAACGCATCGCTGACGGCGAAACGCCGCGCGATCTCATGGCCGAGGTTTTCGCCGTCGGCCGCGAAGCGATGGACCGGGCCGTCGGCATCCGCAACATCTTCGACCCGGAGCAGAACTTCGACCCGTCGCGGCTGCCGGACTCCGTGCGGCCGACCTACGACCGCATCCGCCAGGAGATCGAGCAGACCGAGCCGCGCGAGCCCGAAGGCGAGTTCCAAGGCTGCCCCGAGCCGGTCCCTGCGTGGCAGTTCGTCGAGATTCCCAACGAAATTTACGACGCGGTTCGGGAGATCTATCCCGAGTCCAAGCCGCCGTTTCGCGCCCGGCCGTTCGATGTGCAGATCATCGGCGCGTCCGTGCTGTACGAAGGCAAGATCGCGGAGATGAAGACCGGCGAAGGCAAGACGATCGTCGCGCCGCTCGCGGCGTACCTCGCCGCCGTCGACGACATGCAGGTCCACATCGTCACGGTCAACACCTACCTCGTGCAGCGCGACCGCGACTGGACCTTCCCGTTTTACCACGCGCTCGGGCTCACCGCGGGAGCGATCCATCCCTACCACATGCAGCCGCCGGAGAAGAAAAAGCAGTCATACCAGTGCGATGTCGTCTTCGGCACGACGAGCGAGTTCGGCTTTGACTATCTGCGCGACAACATGAAGCTCGACCCGCGCGAACAGGTCCAGAAGCGCCGCGACTTCGCCATCGTCGACGAAGTGGACTCGACGCTGATCGACGAGGCCCGCACGCCGCTGATCATCTCCGGCCTGGCGAGCAAGGACAAGCCGCGGTACGACCTGGCCGACAAACTCGCCCGCCACCTCATCGACAAGCAGAAGGACTGGAACGAAGCGGACAAGAAAGTCCAGTCCTGCAAGGTCGAGATCTCCGGCCTCGAAGGCGACATCCGCAACGCAGCAGACAAGTCGAAGATTCCCGAACTCCGTGAGAAACTCGAAGCCGCGCAGAAGCGGCTGCCCGATCTTGAAGCCGAGCGTGACAAGTTCACGCAGTATTACGAGATCGAGCTCGACAAGAAGAAGGCGCAGCTGACCCACGAGGGCATCGCCGAAGCCCAGCGACAGGCCGGCGTCGGGTCGTTCTACGTCGGCGAGAACATGGATCTGCCGCACCTTATGGAGAACGCGCTCAAGGCCCACACCGTCTACCAGCGCGACCGCGACTACGTCGTCGGCCCCGACGACCAGGGCCGCGAGAGCGTCATCATCGTCGACCAGAACACCGGGCGGAAGATGATCGGCCGGCAGTGGTCCGACGGCCTGCACCAGGCCGTCGAAGCCAAGGAAGGCGTCCCCATCAAGGAAGAGACGCAGACCATGGCCACGATCACCATCCAGAACTTCTTCAAGCTGTACAAGAAGATCGCCGGCATGACCGGCACGGCCGACACCGAAGCGACCGAGTTCTACGAGATCTACAAGCTCGAC
>SLJD01000252.1 GCA_007135295.1 Phycisphaerales bacterium | reverse complement strand
AGTCACGACAATCATGCGAACCGGCCATTGATCGTCGCCCGCTGACTACCTCATCACCGTATCGAAGTCCCATATCTCATTTGTGGATCGTGTTCGGGCGGGAGCCGTTTCTCTCTCGGCCAACATCATCGAACCTGTCGAGCATCGAAGTCTATTGCCGCCAGTTGCGTCTGACATACGACCATCGAAAAACGCCGGTGAGGATCGCCCGTCGGGGAAAGTCCATTGAGGTACGTTCGGAATGTAAGTGTGGCGAACTTGGGGGGCGGCGGGTGCCGCCGTCGCAGCACTGGGGCCAAGCGATGATCAGGGAGTGTCCCTCGGTATGACACCGGACGAGATAGGCGATATCGATCGAACAAAAAAGAGCGGAATTTTTCTTGTCTCTTTGCGAAAATCGCGGTACCTTGAGGAAGGTCGTGGCTGCGGCCTGTTTGGGAAGGAACCTCAAGGATACTTGGTAATCGCAGGTTCCCCGGCACTTCCGCAACGGGTCGCAGGCGCATACGTGTGGGGCGGATGTTCGCATGGGTTGCGAGTGTTCCGTGCTCAGGGGAAGTTGAGCCCATTGGTGAGTGACAACGACCTACTGCTGCGCACCGTGCTGACGGGGGGAAGGGGCGGTGCGTCCTCACTGCATGACGCATTCACAGTGACCCCTGATCGACGGTCTGATCATGGAAGTCGTTCAGGCTTGTTTCATGCCCGGTCGGCGTGCTCTCGGCGTGTTCATGCACCGGTCAACGACGCAAGACCGGCAGTCTTTGCTTCGAAGCGCGAGGAGTCCATGTGATGGAGCAGCAGAAAAAGTCGTGCAAGTCAAATTCAGGGCCGAGCCGGTGGAGCGTTGGTGCGGCGACGTTCGTTTTGGTATCCCTGGGTGGCGCCGGCTGGGTGCTGGCTCAGCAGCGAGTGACAGACGATCATCCCCCGCAGTTGACGGTTCGCAATCTCGAGCAGGCCACGAGCAGCAGCCACACGGCAGTCGCCGGCGGCGAGTGCATCGGGGACCTGACGGGAAGTCATCAGGTCGGCGGGGCGGATCTCGGTCAGTTGCTTGCCTGCTGGGGGCCGGTCTCCCCGGGTGGTCCTTGCGAGCTGGCCGACCTGACCGGCTCCGGAAGTGTTGACGGGGCGGATCTTGGCCTCCTGCTCGCCAACTGGGGGCCATGCCCTGCGCCCTCCTGCGACTACCAGTATGACCAGGCCGAGCCCGACGCCGCTGTCGGATGGGACAGCCCCGCCGTGCTCATGTGGATGCACCGTTTCGAGGTACCGGAGGAAGTGGATCTGATCTGGGCCGTCCAGTCGGCGTTCGGCGACGGGGTGGAGGCGGACGACCCGGTCGGCTACGCCATCTACGAGGTCGACGGCAACGGCGAGCCGGGCAATCTGCTCTTCGCCGACACCTGCACCGTCGATGAAAACGCCGCCGGCACCGGCAACCGGCAGGTCTTCACCGTCCCCGGCGTGCCGGTCGAGGATGAAATCTTCATCGCGGTGTACGTCGAGGATCCGGGTGATGAGTTCGTCGTGGCTCCGCTGGATCAGTCGGTGACCGATCAGGCGGACAACGTATGGGTCGCGGCGGACGAAGTCGGCTTTGCCGATTTCGATCCCGGCGATCCGGGGCTGTGGACCATGGCGCCGACAACGCTCATCGACTTCAACATCGAGGGCGTGTGGGCTCAGTGCGCCTCGGGACTTGAGACGGTGACGCCCGGTGATGCCGATGGCTTCTTCTTCGAGATCGACAACGATGAAGGCGAAACGCCTGGGTCACGGCACTTCGGTCGGTTCATCGATCGGATTTGGGGTGAGCAGGCGCGGGCCACCGGTGATTTGTTCGTCGCCAGTGGCCAGACGCTCAGCGGAACCGTCGTCGCGGAGAATATCCATATGGAAAGCGGCGGCCGGGTGTATGTTGAGCCGGGTACGAAGATCATCGCGACCAATCGCGCTTGGCTCGGTGCCGCTCTTGTGCCTTTGCCTGATGAAGGATCCGAAGTGCGCCGACGTGACGATCGCCGCGGCGATGATCGCGCACTATCACAGAACTGGTGCGGAGACTGCGACAGTCCGACATCGAAAGTCGGCGCCAAGGGCGACAACGCCTCACGGATCTGGTTCGCCTTCGGCGAGGCTACGATTCCCGACGATCAGGCCTTCGGCGATATCTGCGCCGGCGACGTGGGGGCCGGCGAGGACGGTGAGGATGTTACGGTCAATGGAGGACCGGATGAGAACGTCCGTGCCGTCGGTGGGAACGGCGGCGCCGGGGCGGATGTTATTCTCTGGGGTTGGGTCCTCAACGTCGAAGGCGTGATCTGCAACGGTGTGGGCGGCAAGGGGGGCGACGCCGTTGCCCAGGCCGGCCAGCAGACCGATGACTGTACGTGCGGTTGCGACGCCCAGGCCGAGGGCGGCCGGGGCGGGCCGGCAGGACGGTTGCTCCTCTCCGTGAACACACTGAATTTCAGCTCTGCCGGTGAGGTCCAGTTTTCGCCGAGCGGCGACGGCGGTCAGGCTACCGCGACGGGCAGCAGCGGTTCACCGTGTCCTTGCGGGGAGGCCGGAGGAACTCAGCGCGGCGGGTGGGGGGATGCGACTGGAGGCAATACGTGGGGCCCGCGACGGTTCTGCCTCAGCGGGCAGTGGAACATGCCAAATGACGGCGGTCTGAACGAATTCGTGGCCGGTCACCTCAACTTTCCCGACGGGCCGACAGGCGGGGAAGCGAATGCCGAAGGCGGACCCGGCGGTGACGGTCTCGACTGCGAATGCGGTGAGAATGGCGCCGAAGGTGGCCCAGGCGGCAACGCCGAAGCCCGCGCGGGTCACGGCGAGCGCGGCTACAGCGCCGTCGGAGGGCCGGGCGCTACCTGCCGAGTCATGACTGTCGTCATGGCCGCGGCATCCGATGGCGGCGACGGCGGTGATGCGAAAGCCACGGCGGGATTCGGCGGTGTCGGGGGCTCCGGCACCTGGTGTCCGTGCCCGCATGAAGGGCCCGCCGGCGATGGTGGGACCGGTGGGCTGGGCGGCAACGCCAATGCGCACGGCGGCAGAGGCGGTCGTGCCT
>SLJD01000108.1 GCA_007135295.1 Phycisphaerales bacterium | reverse complement strand
TGATCTGGGACCGGCTGGAGAGTTTTCTGTCAACGAGTCAGAAGGGCCTGGGCATGTGAGCGAGTCGACGTATGGAAAGACTTTTCCTGGAGGGGGGCACTTGGCGCTGTCGGTGCGGGGCGTCCGGTACGTGTATCCGGGGGCGAGGCGCCGCGAGCCGCGGGTGGCGGTTGATGGCGTATCAGTTGAGGTTGAGCCGGGCCGACTGGTGGCGATGCTCGGGCCGAACGGCTGTGGCAAGTCGACGCTCATTCGCGTCATTTGCGGGCTGGCGGTCGCGGAAGCGGGCGAAGTGCGGCTGTTTGGCCGCTCCATTGAAGAAGGCCGTGGTGATCTCGGGGTGGTTTTCCAGACACCGAGTCTTGATCCGCGGCTGACGGTGCGGGAGAACCTTGCTGATCAGGCGGTCTGGTACGGCGTGCTGCGCGAGAAGGCGGCCGAGCGTGTCGAGTCGGATCTTGCGGCGGCGAATCTGCTCGACCGGGCCGACGAGCGGGTTCGCACCCTCTCCGGGGGGCTGGCGCGGCGGGTCGACCTCGTGCGGGCGATGCTGCATCGGCCGCGACTGATTCTTCTTGACGAGCCAACCGTCGGGCTCGATCCGACAGCACGGCGACAGTTTCTCGATCAGCTCCTCGACGCACGGGAGCAACGGGATTTGACCGTGGTGCTGACCACCCACCTGATCGATGAAGCCGACCGCGCGACGCGCGTGATCATGATGGATCAGGGAAGGATTGTTGCGGACAACCGTCCTCAGGCACTGCGCCAGGCGATGGGCCGTTTCGGTGTGACAGTATGGGCGCATTCGATGACCGCGTTCCCGTGCGATGCGTTCGGGTTGGACTGGCAGCCGACACCGGGTGGCTGGCGGGCGTGGCTTGATGAACATCGTGACGATGGCGGAGACTCGGCCGTTATCTCGAAACTCGCCGGCGAGCTTGCCGGGCAGGGGTTGGCGTTCTCCTTCGGTCCACCGACCCTTGCCGATGTGTATGAGGCGAAGACAGGCCGACGGTTGCATGGCGATGATGGGGGTGAGCAATCAGTGATGACTTCAATGGATGATTCCGGGATTCCTTTCCAGCGTGGAGGCGATTCGTCACGCAATGATGAGAATGGCGACGACAGTGACGCAGCGTGAAATGAACGGCACCGGCATGCGAAGTGTCGAGCCGTGGTTCGTTGCGATGGCGATTGTTCGCCGCGACGTGCTGGGCATGGTCCGCCAGCCGATCCGCCTCGCCGCTGCCTTGGGCACGCCGGTTCTGCTTTGGCTGTTTCTGGCAAGCGGATTTTCTCGTGTCGTCGCGGGCGGAGAAGGTGAAGGGGCTATCGGATATCCGGGGTTCGTGTTGCCGGGGGTGATGACGCTTGTAGCCGTGTTCTCCACGATCTTTGCGAGCATCAATCTGATCGACGAGCGCAATACGGGGTGGTTGCGGGCTGTGCTTATCAGTCCGTCGCCGCGATGGTCGATCGCAATGGGAAAGCTCATGGGCGGAGCGGTGATCGGCTGGGGTCAGGCGGTTCTGCTGCTGCCCGCGGTGTGGGTCATCGGGCCGACGCCGCCGTGGTGGGGCGTGCTCGTGAGCGTGGCGGTGCTGTTCCTGACGTGTCTGGCTGTCGCGGGGCTCGGACTGAATTTCGCATGGCGGGCGGAGTCGACAGCGTCGTTCCACGCCGTGATGAATCTTGTATTCCTGCCGATGTGGTTGCTGTCCGGGGCGATCATCCCGTTCGAAACGGCGGCCGGGTGGTTTGCGGCGGTGATGTGGATCAACCCGTTGACATGGTGCACGCATGCGATCCGAGCGCCGTTGTTGGGTGAGTTTCCACTGATGGCGGTTGTCGGAACGATCGCATTTGCCGGGTTGATGGTGTCGCTGGTCGTGGTGCAAATGCGCCGGCCGCTTCCGGTATAAGCCCGTGGTAGCTCGCGGCGCTGGTCTGTCCGGCCTCGTAGAGCACCGGATTCAATGTCCTAGAAGAGCGACGCTTATACCACGTCTCGGGCACGGGAAAAAGAACGAGGAGAGACGTCTGAACCGTACCTGCGTGTACTGCGGTTCAAATGCCGGACATGGTGAGGTGTACACGCGGCGGCCGAGCAGTTTGGGCGATTGGCGGCGGCCGCGTCGGCTTGATGGGACGACTGGCAGATACGGCAATGAATGCCGGGGGTACGGCGGCCGGTGTGACTCCCGAAGTCCTTCTTCGTCGCGATCTGGGGCACGAACGAGCGACGGAGTGGTGCGTCATCGGATCTATGCACGATCGCGAATCAATTATGGCGCAACGTGCTGAGGTATTCTTCGCCATACCGCGTTGGTTGCTCAATGTGGCAGGGTACGTCAATCATCTAATCGCATTTCTCCACCATGCTGCCGTAAGTGGAGTTTTTCAGCAATCGTACCGCGAGCTGTTGCGGGCCGAGGCGGAGCCGACTGCGCTGCTGAATCACCTGCAGCAGATCGCAGCAGCGCAGCCGATCGCCGAAGAGGAGAAATGGATTACCCGCGGTGAACAGACATGACACAACGGATATCAGAGAGTGCCGGCCGTGTGCTGCGCTGGCGTGGGGTGATGTCAGGTCTGAGCACTTGCCTGACGTCGCCGGAGGACCGGAATAGCGAGCAGGCCGAGCCCGCCAAGCAACGCTGCCGCAGGCAGCGGGACGACAGTTAGTTGACTGACACCGTTCCGGTCCACGAGGGTGTGAAGCGATGTGACATCAACAGGTGAAAGGTTTTTGAGCCAGATGCTTGCCAGACGAGCCGCGGAGAACTCCGCATCATCGAGGGTGCTTGTAGCGGTTCCGCCCCGTACGTAGAAGTTGCCGGTGCGGATATCTAATGCGTAGGTCTCATTCACGCCGATTTTGTCTTCGTAGACGATTTTCCACACCGCAAGCTGGAAGGCAGCTGCCTTGGTGCGTGAGTTCAGTGCAACGCCACCATGTCGATTGTGAAGGTCCTGGAGGAGGCCCGCACGGTACTCGCCAATTGTGGACAGCGCCCCGCCCGGCGAGTCAGCGAGGTCATGCATGGTGTAATGCGCGCGGTCCGCAATGTCAGGATCTA
>SLJD01000307.1 GCA_007135295.1 Phycisphaerales bacterium | reverse complement strand
TCCGTCGCTGGAGAAGCGCGCGCAGGCGATCGGCGAGGATTTTCTCGCCGCGGCGCGCAAGCATCGCCAGGGCATGTTCTCGACCGGGTACTGGTCGGACAAGCTCATGGACTGGTCGATGAAGGACGAGGCGTTCAAGGTTCAGCTTTTCCGCTTCGTCGATGCGTTTCCGATGCTTCGCACGCCCGAGCAGGTTCACGAGCATCTGGTCGATTACCTCACGCAGCCGGACGTCACGCCGCCGCCGTTTCTCGGCACGGGCCTCAAGGCCGGGGGCATGCTCAAGGGCACGATGACGAAGACGGTCTCGTCGCAGATCACGTCGATGGCCGAGCGATTTATTGCGGGCACGGACGCGCGGTCGGCATTGCCCAAGCTGCAGAAACTCTGGAAGAGCGGCATCGGGTTTTCCGTCGATCTGCTCGGCGAAGCGTGCGTCAGCGACGCCGAGGCGCGGGTGTACCAGCAGCGGTACCTCGATCTGATCAATAATCTGCCTGCGGACGTCAACGGCTGGCCGGCGAACGAGCGGCTGGAGAGCGATCATCTCGGCCCGATCCCGCGGACGAACATCTCGATCAAGATCAGCTCGCTGTTCGCCCGCACGGACCCGATTGATTTCGAGGGGACCCTGCGCGGTCTGCAGGAGGCGGTGCGGCCGATTCTCGAAGCGGCGCGGGAGAAGAACGTCTTCATCAACTTCGACATCGAGCAGTTCGAGCACAAGGACCTGACGCTCGAGCTGTTCATGCGCTGCTGCGAAGAAGTTGATTTCGAAGCGGGCCTGGCGATGCAGGCGTACCTGCGCAGCGGCGATGACGACGCGCGGCGCATCGCCGACTGGGCGAAGCGGGCGGGACGCGAAGTCACCGTGCGCATCGTCAAGGGCGCGTACTGGGATTACGAGACGATCCACGCCGAGCAGATGGGCTGGCCGGTGCCGGTCTGGAGCCGCAAGGCGGACACCGATGCGTGCTTTGAGCGCATGGCGGCGACGTTCATCGAATCGACGCCGCGGGCGAAAGGCGAAGGCGGGGTGAAGCTCGCGCTCGGCTCGCACAACGTGCGGTCGATCGCAGTCGGCCTGGCGCTGCTCGAACAGCACAACCTGCCGGAGAGCGCGATCGAGATCCAGATGCTTCACGGCATGGCCGATCAGCTCAAGGCCGCGGCGGCGGATCGCGGTCTGCGCATTCGCGAGTACGTGCCGGTCGGGGAGATGATTCCCGGCATGGCGTACCTCGTCCGGCGGCTGCTGGAGAACACGTCGAACGAATCGTGGCTCAAGGCGGGCTTTCTCGACAACGCGTCGACGGAGCAGTTGCTCGCCTCGCCGCACCGCAGCCGCGGCCGCGGCGACGATGCGTCCGACCCCGGCCGGCGGCTGATCGAGCAGGCCCCCGAGCGGCACGAGCTGACCGATGCCGTCGACGGCGTCGGCAACGGCCGGCCGTTTTTCACCGAGCCGGCGGTCGATTTCGCCGACCGCCGCCAGCGCGAGACGTTCGCCGCGGCGGTGAAGGATGTCGACGTGCCGCCGATCGCCAACGATGCAACGGAAGCCGACGTCGACCGCGCGATCACCGCGGCGCAGCAGGCGTTCCCGGCGTGGCGCGACATGGAACCGCGCCACCGCGCAAGCATCATGACGAAGGCGGCCCAGATCATGCGCGACCGGCGCGGGCAACTCGCCGGCATCATGATGCGCGAGTCGGCCAAGCTCTGGCGCGACGCCGATGCCGACGTCTGCGAAGCGATCGATTTTCTGGAGTATTACGCCCGGCAGTCGGTGCACCTGTTCGAGCCGCAGCGGCTCGGCCGGTTCATCGGCGAACTCGACGAGCAGTGGTACCAGCCGCGCGGCATCGCGACGGTCATCAGCCCGTGGAACCTGCCGCTGGCGATCTGCACCGGCATGACGAGCGCGGCGCTGGTGACGGGCAACGGCGCGATCGTCAAGCCCGCCGAGCAGAGCCCGGCGATCGCGACGGCGATGGCTGACATCTTCCACGAAGCCGGCGTGCCGCGCGACGTGCTGCACCTCCTGCCCGGCCCGGGCGAGACGGTCGGGGCGAAACTCGTCCGCGACCCGCGCATCGGCATCGTCGCGTTTACGGGCTCGAAGGCGGTGGGGCTGGACATCGTCAAAGCCACCGGCGTCACGCCCGACGATCAGCCGTTCGTCAAGAAGGCGATCACCGAGATGGGCGGCAAGAACGCGGTGATCATCGACGCCTCGGCGGACCTGGACGAAGCGGTCCTCGGCGTGCGCAAATCGGCGTTCGACTTTTCCGGGCAGAAGTGCTCGGCGTGCAGCCGGGCGATCGTCGTCGACTCGGCGCATGACCTGTTTCTCAGCCGCCTGGTCGAATCGGCCCGCACGCTGGTCATCGGCGACCCGCGCGACCCCGGCACCGACGTGGGGCCGGTGATCGACGATGAAGCGGCCGAGAAGATTCGCTCGTACATCGAGATTGGCCGGCAGGAAGGCACTGAAGAGCTGGCGATGGATGTGCCCGAAGGACTTGCCGAGCGCACCGGCCGGGCGTACGTCGGCCCGCACATTTTCTCGGGCATCCGCCCGGAGCATCGGCTGGCGCAGGAAGAGGTCTTCGGCCCGGTGCTGTCGGTGATTCGCGTCGGCTCGTTTGACGAAGCGCTCGAGGTGGCCAACGGCCTGCCGTACAAGCTCACCGGCGGCGTGTTCAGCCGCAAGCCCTCGCACCTTGACAAGGCGCGGCGTGAATTCCGCGTGGGCAACCTGTATCTGAACCGCAACATCACCGGCGCGCTCGTTGGCCGCCAGCCCTTCGGCGGGTTCGGCCTCTCCGGCGTCGGGTCGAAGGCGGGCGGCCGGGACTACCTGCTGCAGTTCGTCGAGCCGCGCGTCTGCTGCGAGAACACGATGCGCCGCGGCTTTGCACCCGGGTTGTGAACCGAGGTTGTGAGCCGGCGCCGTGATGCGCGGCGCCGTTGACGGCGTGGACGGGCACGTTGCGTGATGATGTCGGATGATCAGGCCAATTCGCACGCCTCCGCCGAGGCCATGTTCTGCCACCGATGCGGCCGGGTGCTCCAGGCCGGC
>SLJD01000208.1 GCA_007135295.1 Phycisphaerales bacterium | reverse complement strand
TCTTCGGCGCCGCCCGCGACAAGGGCCTGCGCCTCAACGGCCACCGCATCGAGGTCGTCAAACTCGGCGCCGGCGTGAGCGAGGACGATCTGATCGTGCACGACGAGCATGACGAGGGCCTGGCGTTCATGCTCAGCCGGCTGCGCCACCCGCAGTTCCCCGAGCCGGTCGGCGTGTTCCACGTCGATGCCAATGACTGCTACGAGGATCTGCTCGGCCAGCAGGTCGCCGACGCTGTGGAAGCACGCGGCGAAGGCACGCTCGAAGCACTGTTCAACGACGGCGACACCTACACCATCACCGCGGACGGTGACTCTCATTTCACCCCGCACGGGTGAGCGGCCTCGAAGGTTGTGGAGATTGACCGAATGTGACGGAAGCCCACGGCGTCACGTTGTGCGTGTCGCGCATGGCGTTGAGCTTCGCCGCAGATGGCCGGTTCAACCCGTCGCCATGCGCCGCAGCACGGTGTGCAGGATGCCGCCGTTGCGGTAGTAGTCCACCTCGACGGGCGTGTCGATGCGCGAGACGGTTTCAAAAGCGATCTCGCTGCCGTCCGACTTCGTCGCCCTGACGGCGACGGCCTGGCGCGGGGCGAGCTCGGCGGGCACGTCGATGTCGAACGTTTCCGTACCGTCGAGGCCCAGCGACGCGGCGCTCTGGCCGTCGGCGAACTGCAACGGCAGCACGCCCATGCCCACGAGGTTGGAGCGGTGGATGCGCTCGTAGCTCTCGGCGATCACCGCCTGCACGCCGAGCAGGTACGTGCCCTTGGCCGCCCAGTCGCGCGAGCTGCCCATGCCGTAGTCCTTGCCCGCCAGCACGATCAGCGGCGTCGCGTCATCCCGGCGATCGACGTCGGGCTCGCTCGTCTGGCAGGCGCCGTAGCGCACCGCCGCATTGAAAATGCTCGTGACCTTGCCCGGCTCGGCGGGCTCGATGCCGGGTACGTCGGGGGCCGACGCGCCGCCAGCCGCCGAACCGGCCGGGCCGAGGTAGCGGGTGAAGCCGCCTTCCTTGTCACCGGCAAGTGCGTTTCTCACGCGGACGTTGGCGAAGGTGCCGCGCACCATCACGCGGTCGTTGCCGCGCCGCGAGCCGTAGCTGTTGAACATGCTCGCCGGCACGCCGTTGGCCAGCAGGTATTGCCCGGCGGGCGAATCCTTCTTGATCGCGCCGGCGGGGCTGATGTGATCGGTCGTCACCGAATCGCCGACCTTCACCAGGCACCGCCCGCCGCGGACCGATTCGATGGCCGGCGGCTCAGGCGAGACGTCCTTGAAGAACGAGGGGTTGCGGATGTACGTGCTTTCGTCCGACCAGTCGTAGATCGCCCCGCCGCTGACCGCGACGTCCTGCCACTCTTCGGATCCCTCAAAGACCGAGCCGTACTGCTCGCGGAACTGCTCGGAGGTGACGCTCGACTCGATCGTCTCCTGAATCTCCTGCTGGCTCGGCCAGAGGTCGCGGAGGTACACCGGCTTGCCGTCCGAATCCTGACCGAGCGGCTCATGGTCGAGGTCGATGTCCACCGTGCCGGCGAGGGCGTAGGCGACGACGAGCGGCGGGCTGGCAAGGTAATTCGCCTTCACGTCGGGGTTGATCCGGCCTTCGAAGTTCCGGTTGCCGGAGAGCACCGAGGCGACGATCAGGTCGTGCTCGTTGATCGCGGCCGAGACTTCCTCGGGCAGCGGGCCGGAGTTGCCGATGCACGTCGTGCAGCCGTACCCGACGAGGTAGAACCCGAGCTGTTCAAGGTCGTCCATCAACCCGGACTTGTTGAGGTACTCGGTGACGACCTTCGATCCCGGCGCCAGCGACGTCTTGACCCACGGCTGGCGGTTCAGCCCGCGGGCCGCGGCGTTGCGGGCAAGCAGGCCGGCCGCGATCATCACGTCCGGGTTCGAGGTGTTCGTGCAGCTTGTGATCGCCGCGATCACGACCGCCCCGTGCCGCAGCGTGAACCGCTCGCCGTCGAGTTCGACCTTCACGCCTTCGTCGTCCACGTCGTCGGCAACGGCGGTGGCGCTTTCGGCGGCGGCGGCCTTGGCCGATTCCCCGCCTTCGCCGAGCCACTGGCCGGTCGTCGAATCGCGGCTCGGGCTCGGCTTGCCGAACGTCAGCGACAGATCCTGCCGCCACTGGTCCTGCATTGCCGCGAGACTGACACGATCCTGCGGCCGCTTGGGGCCGGCGAGGGACGGCTCGACGTCGCCGAGATCGAGGTGCAGCGTCTCGGTGTAATTGACCTCGCGGCGGTCGTCGCGCCACATGCCCTGCGCGCGGTAGTACTGCTCGGCGGTCTCGACCAGCGCGTCGTCGCGGCCGCTGAGGCGCATGTACTTGAGCGTCTGCTCATCGACGGGGAAGAAGCCGATGGTCGCGCCGTACTCGGGGGCCATGTTCGCGATCGTCGCGCGGTTCGCCACGGACATGTTCGCCAGCCCGTCGCCGAAGAACTCGACGAACTTGCCCACCACGCCGTGCTCGCGAAGCATCTGCGTGACGGTGAGGACGAGGTCGGTCGCGGTCGCGCCTTCCCGGAGTTTGCCGGTCAGCCGGAAGCCGATGACCTCGGGGATGAGCATATAGATAGGTTGGCCGAGCATGACCGCCTCGGCCTCGATGCCGCCGACGCCCCACCCGACCACGCCCAGCCCGTTGATCATCGTCGTGTGGCTGTCGGTGCCGACAAGCGAGTCGGGGTACAGCGCGTCTTCCCGGCCGACGACGTCGCGGCTGTCCCAGACGACCTTGGCGAGGTACTCGAGGTTCACCTGGTGGACGATGCCCGTCGCCGGAGGCACGACGCGGAAGTTGTCGAACGCCGACTGGCCCCACTTGAGAAACTCGTACCGCTCGCGGTTGCGATCGAACTCCTTGCGGCTGTTGATGCGCAACGCCTCGGCGGAGTTGAACGCGTCGACCTGGACCGAGTGGTCGATGACGAGATCGCACGGCACGAGCGGGTTGACCCGCTGCGGGTCGCCGCCCATCGCCTGCATCGCGTCGCGCATTGCCGCGAGGTCCACCACCGCCGGCACGCCGGTGAAGTCCTGCAGCACGACGCGGCCGGGGTTGAAGGCGATCTCCTGGCTCGCGACGTTGCGGGCGTC
>SLJD01000172.1 GCA_007135295.1 Phycisphaerales bacterium | reverse complement strand
GGCGGGGGTATTGTGCGCGGTGTCGTCTGCCATGGAATCTTCCGGCTCGGCACGGGCATGATCCGCGGCCGGATCCGGCGTATGCGTTGACGATGAAGCCGCACCATATTCACGGGCGGTGTCTTCGTCAGCGCCTTTCAACTCATTCGCACTGTGCTGCTCAGCCGCCCCGCGACTGAACGGTGCGGCGGCGCGGCCGGGCGGGGCGATGAAGGGCTGACCGACCGGTCTGTCTCCGGCTTCCCGCTGGTACGGGTTGCGAAAGCCGGCCGGCACTCGCACGTAATCTATTCCACCATGCTCGCCATGCTCAACCGAGCCACTGTGATCGTCCTCTGTTGTTGAACTGGCGTCCGCTGGAGTTGACGAAGGTGTTTTCGACGGCTTCCCGGGGGTTCGCCGAGCGGAACTCAAAGCGGCATTGGAGGAATCAGATTTCGACTGAGGTATTGCAGCGCCGGCTTCGGGATCGTCTTCTACGCAGTCGGGCGGCTCATAACGCACCGGTTCGCCGTCCGGGCCGGGTTCAGGGCTGAGCAGGTGAACATGCTCGGCTTCGGATGAGTCCGTGGCCTTGGGCAGCACGAACGTGACCTTCAGGCCGCGGCGGTTCATCGCGCGGGTCAGCCCGTAACACGCGGTACCGAGTCCGCCGGTGATGAATGGGGGGAATTCCCAGCCAAGCATCAGAACACGGAGCGGCTGCGGGGAATCGGGTTGAGCGGTCATGCGACGGTCTTCCAGCGATAGGGGGCGGATCGATCTTGGAGCCGACGGGCGCGGCGGTGCATGCGCGGAAGCATGCGAGAATGGACATATCGTCGCCTCTGGCGGATCGTGTCGTCAAACCGGGCCGATCGCCAGCGACGCCTCTCGCGATTCCGCGATGCCGTTTTCCCTACAATGTCGGGCATGACCGGTTCTCGACCGACCGCCGACGCCCCGTGGACGACCCGCCGGTTGCAGCAATGGATGGCCGGGTATTTCGAGCAACGCGGCATCGAGTCGCCGCATCTCGTCGCGGACATGCTGCTCGCCCATGTCCTCGACTGCGAACGGATGCGGCTGTACATGGAAGTCGACCGGCCGACCGACAAGTCAGAGTTGGCCCGGTTGCGGGATCTCGTCCGTCGGGCGTCAGGCCATGAACCCGCCCAGTACCTTGTCGGGGAAGCGTGGTTCTTCAGCCGACCGTTCCATGTGGATCGGAGCACAATGATTCCTCGACCATCCACCGAGACACTTGTCGAGTACGTCATTCAATGGCTTCGAAACGAGCCGGGCCATGACGCTCCGCTCTTTGCGGATGTCGGCACCGGGACCGGCTGTATTGCCATCTCCCTGCTCGCTCAGTTTGACGCGGCCCGGGCAGTCGCGACCGATGTTTCCGGCGATGCGCTCGATCTCGCCGCCCGGAATGCGGAGCGACACGGCGTTGCGGATCGGATCGAGTTCCGGGCCGGCGATCTGCTCGATCCGCTCCGGGACCACCCCCTCTGGGGAACGTTCGATGTGATCTGTTCCAATCCGCCGTACATTCCTGACCATGAATGGGCCGGCGTCGCGCCGAACGTTCGGGATTACGAGCCGCATACGGCTCTTCGCGGCGGGGTGGACGGGCTGGATTTCATTCGTCCGCTGCTGGCCGGTGCCGGCGCCGGGCTGCGCACCGGCGGGCGGCTGGTGGTTGAGCTGGCCGACTCACACCACGAGCAGGCGGCGGACCTGGTACGGCATGCCGCCGATCTCAAGCTGATCGATGTGCTGAAGGATCACGAAGGCCTTCACCGGGTCGTGGTGGCCGAGGCCGCCCGGTAAGAGCCGCGCTGCAGGGGCAGTTGGGCTGCGATTCGCCGTCGTTATTCGCCCGCTTCGTTACTGTTGACCGTGTTCCCTTCAAACGCCTTGGTGACCTCGCTGATCAGTTGCGAGGCCCGAAGCGGCTTGAACAGAAAGCAGTGCAGGCCTTCCTGGCTGGCGCGCATAATCGAATGGTGCGGGTCGTAGCCAAACCCCGTCATGAGGATGATCGGCGTGTCCGGCGAGACGGCCTTGGCCGCTCGAAACACTTCGTAGCCGTTGCGTTGCGGCATGTTGATGTCGGAGATGATCAGGTCGAACGGCCTGCCCGTCTGCACGGCGGATTCGATCGTGTCGATCGTCTCCTTGCCGTCGCTGCATGTGACGGCATCGCAGCCTCGCTGCCGCAGAATCTCCGCGAGCTTGTCGCGAATGTTCGACTCGTCGTCCGCGATGAGAACGCGCTTGCCCATCATCTGCGGATCGGGGTCTTCACGATGCAATTCGCGTTCCGCGGCGAGGATTGTTCGAGGACCGAGTGACGCCTGCTCGGCTCGCTGGCGGGCCCGGCGGGCGGCGGCGACGATTGACTCAAGTTCCTTTCGCAGGCCGTCGTCGCTGCTGATCTTCGATTCAAGGCGGTCGGCCGTCTCGGTCAGTTCATTGAGCGGCTCGCGGAGTTCGTCGAGAAAATTTGCCGATATCTCCTCGTTGGTTGTGAACCGCTCGACGACGAGCAGATTGAGGATGTTCATCGCGGTGGCCACGTACCGGGCAAAGATCTCCGCGAACCGCAGGTCGTTCTCGTCGAATGCGTCGGGCTGGTTTGATTCAACGTTGAACACACCGATCGCCCGGTCGTGCAGTTTGAGCGGGACGGTCAGCGAGCTTGCCGCGTCATCCAGCCCTTGGCGATACCGCGGATCCCGGCTGACATCGCGGCAGAGATAACTCTGCCCGGAAGCGGCAACATACCCGCAGATGCCGTTGCCTTCCTTGTCGGCGTGCAACACCTCGCCGATCTTCAGTGGGTTGAGTCCGCGGGAGATCACAAGGCGGAGTTCGTTGGACTCGCGATCAAGCAGCCGGATCTCGAAATTATCGAAGTGCAGCAGATCCTTGACATATCCGACAATCTTGTCTTCGAGAAGCTTGAGTCGTTGTGGAGCGTCCATGTCCGTGATGGCCGACGCCTCGATCTTCATGAGTTCTGAGCCGGCGGAGTTGATCGCGTCGATCTGCTGCTGGAGCCGTCGGGAGGCGGTGATGTCGCACAGCACGCCGACGACGGAATGCACGAGCGACTCGTCGTTGGGGGACG
>SLJD01000249.1 GCA_007135295.1 Phycisphaerales bacterium | reverse complement strand
GTCGGTCCGATGGCCGGCCCGGGGGAGAACCCGGCGTTTCAAGAACACTCGTCCCCGCCGAGGCCGCCCTATCATGACGATGACGATCGCTCAGACCACGATGCGGAATGCGGCTCTCATGGCAGCGATGCTTTCCATGCTCGCTGCATGGCTCGTGACAGGCGGCTGCGCCACCGACCCGCGCAGCGGGTATTCGCCGCACGGCGTCTGGTCCGACGACATCGCCACGGTCCATGTGCCGATCTTTGAGAACGAGACGTTTGATCGCAATGTGGAGTTTCAACTGACCGATGCGCTGATCAAGGAAATCGAATCCCGCACGCCGTTCAAGGTGGCGCCGCTTTCCCGCGCCGACACGCGGCTGACGGGTCGAATCGTCAACGTGGAGCGCGACCAGATGTCGCGTTCGCGAGACACGGGCCTCGGCGAGGAAATGGTCTACACCGTCACCATCGACTTCGAGTGGACCGACCTCCGCACCGGCCGCGCCCTGGTCCGCCGTGAATCGTTCTCCGCCCACGGCATGTTCGTACCGTCCGCGCCGACCGGCGAACCGATTGAACTCGGGCAGGTCGGCTCCGTACAGAAGCTGGCCCAGGACATCGTCGCTGAAATGCGCACCACTTGGTGAACCGATTCATCCGGGACTTCCGGGATGCCCCACGAAACGAACCGGCATCCGATTCAAATGAACCTTTCAGGTCTCCAACCGGCCGCAACCGTTCCCACCCCACGTCCCACGCTTCTGCTTTTCGTCCATGACCGGAGCGCGGCCTGCAGGGAATCCAATGACTGACCAGAACACCCCATCCAACTCCAGCCAAGATCCCGACAACAACCCCGGCCAGAAACCCGCCGGTTCCGCCGGGAATGAGCGCGGCGAGCAGTCCGAATCGCGTCAGGATCAGGCACACAACAACGGCAAGGGCCCGCAGGCGCCGCCGCCGATGAAATTCGGCCGAAGCATCATGACGTGGGTCATCATCCTCGCCCTGCTGATCCTCATCCTCGTCATGTTCAACACCGCCCAGCCCGGCGGCAAGCAGATCGATTCCTGGCGGGAGTTCAACCGCCTGATCAATCCCGAAGAGAACTTCATCGAGGACAACAAGGTCACCGTCACCGACAGCCGCATCATCGCCACCATCGCCCGTGACGAGGTGCCCGGGTACAACGAAGGTGACCGAATCTTCTTCCAGATCAGCCGCAACAACGTCGACACCTATCTGGAATCTCTCATGGCGTCCGGCGTTGACCACGTCGACGACACCGGCACCGGGTTCTGGCGCGATCTGATTCTCGTGCTCGCCCCGTTCGTCCTGCTCATCCTCATCATCTGGTTCCTCATCGCGCGCTCCATGCGGTCGGCCGGCGCAGGCCCGGGCGGCATGCTCGGAAGCTTCGGCAAATCGAAGCACAAGATCCAGTCCAAGGAAAACGTCAACGTCACCTTCAACGACGTCGCCGGCGTGCAGGAAGCCAAGGAGGAAGTCACCGAGATCGTCGAGTTCCTGAAGAACCCGAAGAAGTTCCAGCGACTCGGCGGACGCATTCCCCGCGGCGTGCTGCTCGTCGGCCCGCCCGGCTCCGGCAAGACCCTTCTCGCCAAGGCCATCGCCGGCGAAGCCGACGTGCCCTACTTCTCCATCTCCGGCTCCGACTTCGTCGAAATGTTCGTCGGCGTCGGCGCGTCCCGCGTGCGAGACCTCTTCAAACAGGCCAAGGAAAACTCGCCCTGCATCATCTTCCTCGATGAGATCGACGCCGTCGGCCGCAAGCGCGGCAGCGGCTTCAGCTCCGGCGGCCACGACGAACGCGAGCAGACCCTCAACGCCATTCTGGTCGAGATGGACGGCTTCGAAGCGAGCGATCAGGTGATCGTCATTGCTGCGACGAACCGGGCGGATGTGCTGGATCCGGCGTTGACGCGGCCGGGGCGGTTTGATCGGCAGGTGACGGTGGATCTGCCGGACCTGATCGGGCGGCGGCAGATTCTCGAGGTCCACGCCAAGAAGGTGAAACTCGGCCCGGACGTCGACCTCGAACGCCTCGCCAAGGGCACGCCGATGTTCTCCGGCGCGGACCTCGCCGCCATCATCAACGAGGCGGCGATCATCGCCACCATGTCCAACAAGGACTACATCGAGATGGCTGACCTCGAAGAGGCCCGCGACAAGGTCCGCTTCGGGCGCGCGCGCACCAGCCGCCGGATCGAGGAACAGGAACGCGTCGCCACCGCCTACCACGAGGCCGGCCACACGGTCGTCCAGGCCCTGCTCGAAGACGCCGACCCCGTTCACAAGGTCACCATCATCCCGCGCGGCCAGGCGCTCGGCGCGACCTTCTCCCTGCCGGAGAAGGACCGGTACGGCTACGGCATGAAGTACCTGCTCGCGACGATGCGCGTGCTGTGCGGCGGGCGCATCGCCGAACTCAAGCAGACCCAGGACGTCTCCTCCGGGGCGGCGATGGACATCCGGCAGGTCACGCAGTACGCCCGGCACATGATCCTCGAATGGGGCATGTCCGAGCGGCTGGGCTTCGTCAGCTACTCCGCCAACGACTCGCGCGAATCGCTCGTCGCCGACAAGGACTACTCCGAAGAGACCGCCCGCGTCATCGACGAGGAGATCCGCCGGCTGATCGATGAAGCGTACCACGAGGCCGAGAAACTCCTCGATGAGCACTGGGACAAGGTCGAAGCGATGGCCGAGGCCCTGCTCAAGTACGAGACGCTGACACGCGACGACATCGACCGGATCATGGCCGGCCAGCGGCTGGACAAGCCGACCGTCGCCGAACTGCTCGAAGCCGAGGCCCGCAAGTCGCCCCGCACGACGCCCGCCCCGCGACGCGAAGACGACGAAGGCGACGCCCCCACCGGCGAGGTCGTGCCCAGCCCGGCGTGAACTCGCGCGGCGGGTGCGGCCGCACCGGGCCGCACAGAAGGCCGCACAGCACCGGAACGCCGGCGTAATTTTTGCGCGCACACAAGCGGCGCGGGTGCATCGAGCGCACGGGGCGGGTCGGGCGGTGGTGTCTGCAGCGCAATGTGAAGGTCGGACAGCGCCCGGGGCTTTTCTTCCGGGGGCCGGCTCGCGGCGCGCGGGGGATGCGGCGGC
>SLJD01000072.1 GCA_007135295.1 Phycisphaerales bacterium | reverse complement strand
GGTGGCCCGGAGCTACTCGGAGATCGCTGAGATCCTCGCCGAGCGCGAGGGCGCGACCATCAGTTCGGCCGAGGTCGAGCAGATGTGTCGAACCGCGGAGAGCAAGATCGCCCACGCCACCTGGGCTGATCCAGTGATCGATCATTGGCTGGCGACCGTTCACCGCGCGCCCACGGGGCGGCCCTCACCCGGCAGGGCCGCTGCTCGGCACGTTTCAAATGAGGAGTATGGATACCATGAATAACAAGCCGCTGGTCAGCCATTGTTGCGCCTTTCAAATACACTGCGTGCCAGCACAGCAGGTCAAGTTGGTGCTTGAACATCGGGCGAAGGCGTCATCGATCTTCACCATGCGTCCGCACAACGAGGGGACATGGGATGTGCTGATCGAACCCGGGTCGCGCACGCCGCAGATCGTGCCACTTCGTCCGCGTGGCGACGGGATTTGGAAAACGACGCTCGATCTCGAACCGGGAGAATACCGTTACTGTTTTCACGCTTACGACGGTCGATTACTGACGTACCTGCTGCCCGACGGTGTGCCACTCGACGGCCTCAAGGCAGTGCTCCATGTCGGATATGACGCACCTGAAACCAACGTAACAATCCATCAGGAAAGGACGGCACATGAGCCCCATTCGCATCGGCGGAATCGTCGTTTTAACGGTTGGCGTGATCCTCTTCTTCGTCGGACTCAACGCCTCTGACTCACTGGCGGATCAGTTCAGCAACTTCTTCACGGGGCGCTTCACCGAGACCACGATGTGGTACATGACCGGGGGCGCTGCGCTCGCGGTCGGCGGGCTGGTGATGGTCATGAGCGGAGGACGCCTGGCCAAGGCGTGATCAGCATGAGTGCTCTGCGCCGTCAATGAGTCAACATGAGATGCTGAATGCGCATTCGGCAGCATGGAATGAACGTACTGGACGATCCCATTGAAGCCGGGGTGTGCGCCGAGGGTGGGCCGTCCAGGAAAGGAAATCCAATGTACGCCTTCACGTGGTGTAGGAGCGAGGCGCGCCAGAAGGAGTAGGAGTTGCCACTTACGGCAGCACGCTCAAGAGGGAATGGAGCATGCGTATGCGATCGGAGGGGCGAACCTGGCTGCCCTGGTGCGTGGGCGTTGCGGGCGTCGTGCCCGGTTCGGCCACGATGTGGGCGCCCGGCGGTCTGGGCGCCGTGCTGACGCAGGCGACGGTGGGGACGGCGGCGATCGCTGCCGCGGCGGGCCTGGTCTGGGCCGCGGGGGCGTATGCAGTCCATCGCTGGCATCGTCGGCGGTATCGGTGGGTGCTCGCGGCCGAGGGCGGGCGCCGGCGATGGCGGCTGCCGAGTCGACGTGCGGGGGATTTTCGGCTTGAGACTTGAAGGGTGGATCAGATGTGCACGTGCGATCCACCTGTTCGTTGTGTGAGCGCTGGTATGCTTTGTCGAGACGGATCGAGCGGGGCGCGTAATGAACAGAATGGCGCACGCGGATGTGCGCCATCTGAGAGATAGGTGCTCCGTGTGCAAGGTCGGATCGCCGATCAAGGGCCGAGACATGCTACGTACACTGGTATTCGTGCTCACGGGACTGATATGCACGGTGGCCTGCTCCGAGGCGGTGGAAACACCGGTGGCTCAGGAGCCGGAAGCGCGGCATGAGGTGGAGGCGACCGCGATTCAAGCGGAGCGCCTGTTCCCCCTCGAACCCTGGGTGCGCACCTTCGAGATGGTCGATGGCGAGCGTTTGGGCGAGCAATTGCTGCTCGCGCTCCGCCAAGCGGAGCCGGAGGAGCCGGGCGAGTGGGTGCTTGAGTTCGGCGATCTGGACACAATCTACGTGCAGGTCGATGACGAGGGGAGCATCGAGCTCGTTCGGTTCGATCTACCGGCGGAAGGTTTCGCTGTCATCTACGATCCACCAGTGCGGCTGTTGCCAGCGGAGATTCGGCCGCATCTCCGCATCGAAGAGGAAAGCACCGTCCGCGTCTATGACCTTGAAACCGGCGAGCTTGAGCACACCGGCAAAGCGATGCATATGGTCAAGTTCGCCAGCCGCTCCCGCTTCGTTAGCGACGTGGGGGAATGGGAGGGCTACCTCATCCCCATCGAACAGGCGATCGACCTGCCTCGGGCACACATCCGGATCGACCTCGCCGGCGGCTATGTACCGAATATAGGTCTCGTGTACCGCCGCATGGACTACACCCGCGAGCCGATTTTCCTCGGTCTCTTCGGGAAGACCGAGCGCCGTGCTGCCGTGCTCGCCGAAGAACCGTGAGGTCAGCGCGCCCCGCCTTGCCTGAATTGCAGTTCAGTGGGAGCATGACGTGCCAGCTACAGTGGTGGAGACATGTTTGAATCGGGCGTCATATCGCGCTCCAATGGCGAGCCTCCAACTCTCTCCTGCGAATGGGCGTTCTGCCGTGAAACTGCTTCTACCTTCACACCGTCATGGACCCTTTGTCATTGAGCGAAGGAGCGTGGCGCGACCCCGGCATCTTGTGCCTCCGCCGCGTCATGTGCCACACACCGTAAACAGCTACAATCCAATGAAAGGGCAGACCATGAATCGGACGTGCATGATCGCAGGCATGATCGTCGTGCTGGCACTGAGTGCGTGTTCAACAGCTCCAAGGTCCGCTGAAGGCAAGGCGGACATCGAAACTGAGGCCGCTGAGGCGCTGGCCAAGGCACAAGCTTCGGATCCCACACTGACACCCATCCTCGACTCCGCTGCGGGCTACGCGGTCTTTCCAACCGTCGGCAAAGGTGCGGCGGGCGTTGGCGGGGCTTATGGCAAAGGCATGCTTTACGAGCGAGGCCGGGTTGTGGGCTACTGCGATCTGAGCCAGGCAACGATCGGATTGCAACTTGGTGGACAAGCCTACACACAGATCATTGCCTTCGAGACCCAGGACGCGATCGACTACTTCAAGACCGGCAACTTCGCCTTTGACGCTCAAGCCACGGCCGTGGCGCTTCAATCGGGCGCCGGCGCCAACGCCCAGTATTCCAATGGCGTGACGGTGTTCACCATGGACGAAGCCGGCCTGATGTATGAGGCCTCCGTTGGCGGGCAGAAGTTCAGCTACGAGGCCATGTGAGAATGAGCTGATTTCATCGCCCGAGGATTCCCGTCTTCGGGCG
>SLJD01000458.1 GCA_007135295.1 Phycisphaerales bacterium | reverse complement strand
CATCTCATTCTCGAGCGGCAGATTCTCCGCCCCCGGCCCGACGGGTTCGTCGCCGGCGGGATCCTGTTCCGGCGGCGGGGTCTCATCCGGTTCGTCAGCGACCGCGATCGATGCGGATGAAACGAGCATGGCGCATGTTATTGCTGCAACGAGCCATGTTGTCAGCCCCAGCCATGTTGTGCGTTGCTTGATCACGTGACGTCTCCATACAGGGAGGTGGCCGGGAACCGTGCAATCAATCGTCCGAGCTTTCCTCAGCAAGGCGGCGGTAGTACTCCTCGGTCAGTGTGCGGTAGAGGCTCGAGTACGTGCCGGACTGGCCCTGAAGCATCATGTCGCGCACCCGATCGGGCAGGTTGCCCCACTGGGCGCGCGTCTCCTCGATGTCCTGATCGATATCGGGCTGCTGAGGCGGCGGACCGTCGCCCGCTGCATCGCCGTCACCCTCTTCATCGCCGCCCTGCTGGTCCTGCTGATCGGCACGATCCTGCTGCGGCCGCTCACCGGGTTCCTGCTCCTGCTGCTCGTCGGCTGAGTCAGCATCGCCGCCGCTGTCCCCCGAATCGCCGGATGACGGCGGCTGCCGGTCGGCGTTCTCGATGAGCATATCCAGCTTGGCGATGATCTCTTCCTGAACGCGCTGCGTGCCGACCCCGGCATCAAATTCGTCGCCGAGCATGTCCGCGCTGAGCTTCATCTGATCGACGGCCTGCGTGAACGTGTCGGAAACTTCCTGCTCCGAGAGTACGCGCTCGAGTTCCTCGCGGCTCTGCCGCCGGGCGGCATCGGATTCGTCGCCTTCATCGATGCCGAGCAGTTCATCGAGGTTCGGACCGTCGCTGCCGGCCGACGCGGGCGGATCGTCCCTGCCGTCGCCCGAGGCGCCCGCCAGCTCATCGTCGGCCGCCGCCGTGACCGAGGCGGCCAGCACCGCTGCGCAGCACAACCCGGCGCCAAGCACCTGCCTGACCATCGCGCCATCGCCGAGGACGGACAGGCCGCCGATCCAACTTCCAGGCCGGTCGTCCATCAGGCGGGTGATCGCGCTTTTCGGTGTGTGATTGATCATGTCGTGGATCCTTGGATATCACCGGACGGTGAGTGTTCATGCGTGCCCGATTCGCCGCCGGCGTCACCGCCGCCCCCCGGTCCTTCGCCCGGACCGGGCATGGGCTGGTTCTGCCGCAGCGATTCGAGCATCAGTTCGCCGAGGTTCATCAGTTCCTGCTGCTCATCGCTGAGTTGGCGAATCCGCTGGCGGCGCTGGCTGTCGGTCAGGTCGTCGCGGCCGTCGACTGCGCGCGTCTGTTCGAGAATCTGCTCCTGCAGTGACCGGAGCAGTCGAAGTTCTGCAATATCAGGGATCAGTTCCTGCTCGCCCTGCCCGCCCGCTTCGCCGCCGGCTTGATCGCCCTCGTCGAACTCATCGGGCGGCATCATCATCTCGCCGAGCACATCGATGATCCGCGCCAGGGCATCTGCGACCTGGTCCTGCCGATCGAGCAGGTACTCGTCCGGCTCGCCACCCTGCAGCGATTCAGCAGCTTCGGCGGCCCATGCGTCCATGCGCCGGTGAATGTGATTGAACAGGGCCGACTCGCGAATCTCATCGGTCGTGGCTCGCAGGTCATCCAGTTCGGTGCGGATCGCTTCCTGCCGGTTCGCCTGCCGCCGGGCGTCCATCATCTGCCGCCGGCCGAGACCGCCGTCGGCGTGGTCGGCGACGAGATCGTTCGCGTCATCGCGCAGCGCGACCTGCCGCTCTCGAAGATCGAGGTACGTGTCGATCAGCTCTTCACGCTGCTCGCGCAGCTGCTGCTCCGCCATGGCCTGCTGCATCTGCTCAGCGAGGTCGCGGGCTTCCTCGAGCCGTTCGAGCGAACGCTCCTGCGTCTGCTCAGCACGCTGCACATCGATCGGCCGGGCGCGAAGCGCAACCACCGACGCGCCCTGCGCCTCGGCGGCCCGATCGAGCGCCCGGGCGATCCGGCGGGCTTCCTGGCCGGCTTCGCGGGCTTCGGCGGCGACGGCCGTCGTGTTCTGGTTCAGTCGCCGCATCGCCCGGTCCCGACCGTCAAAATCATCCTCTTCGACCGCCCTCGCCAGTGCGATGAGTTCGTTTTCCTGCACGGTGACCAGCCGCTCGATCGACTCGACGAGACTCGACAGTCGGCGGGCGAGTTCCTCGACCTGCGCCTGGCTGTGCTCCTCGATGTCGCGCTGCATGTCGTCGAGCGTCCGGCGGGCGTCTTCCTGGGCTTCGCGGCCCTGGCGCATCTGGTTCTGCTCGATGCGGTCGCCCGCCTCGTCCATGTCACGGTCAAGCTCTTCACGTTCGGCCCGGTCGGCGGCGGCTTCCATCGCGTCGGCGGCCTGAGGATCGACCGGCCGCATCGCCGCCGCCCGGTCACGCAGGTCCTCGATCATCTGCCGGGCGTCGTCCGCCAATTCGCGCTGCGCCAGAGCGATCCGATCCAGTTCGGACAGTTCGCTCTCATCAAGCTCATCGCGATCACGGCCGAGCGTCCGGTCGGCGAGTTCCGCCGCATCACGGTGAAGGTCGCCCTGTTCTTCTGCAAGCTCCTGCAACTGCCGCGAAACGACCCACGTGTCCTCATCGCGATCGAGCAGGTGGATAAGGTCCGACAGCTCGGCGCGGACTTCCTGCTGGGCATCGAAGACGGGCTGATCCGCCGGTGCGGGCATGCGGGCCTCGAGATCATCGAACGCATCCGCATCGACGCCTTCGGGCGCAATCTCTCCGGGATCGATTTCCCCCGGCCCGATCTCGCCCGCGTCCATCGCATCCGGATCGGCTTGGGGGTCGCCGGCTGCCGGTTCATTGCCCGCCGCGACGTCGTCTGACACGTCGGCTTCACGCTGCTCGAGCGATTCGACCGCCTGCGATGCCGACTGGCCGGCAAAGTCCAGCAGGTCGCCCGACTGGCGCATAAGGTCGCTGAGTTGCTCATCGTCCAGCCGGTTGCCAGCCATGCGCTGCTCGATCGCATCGAGCACGTCCTGCTGGGCGGCGATGCGATCGGAAAGTTCCGCCTGGGCGCGGGCCATGCCCGGCTGGACACCTTCCTCGATCAGGTCGTCCTGCAACTCGGCCTGGTCGGCTTCGAGCCGTATCGCGCTGCGTCGAACCGAGGACAGTTCCCGGCGAAGCTGGCCGGCAAGATCCAGATCGCTGATGATCCGCAGCCGCCGCGTCGCCGATCGCGTCGGTTCGTGCTGGTCGCCGTCGAGTTCGTAACCGTCTTCCGCGACGGCGGTGAGATGCACCGTGTCGCCCTCAGCCAGATCAAGGTCGCTCAGGTCGAGTTCATGGCTGATCGACGTTGCGCGACTGTCGGCGGATTGCTCGGCCTGCCAGACAATGTCATCGCGGATCTCGGACTGACCGGCCGGCTGCACGCGGGCTTCGAGCGACAGCCGCTTCACCGCCACGTCGTCGCGGGCCTCAGCCGCCAGGTCCACAACGGCCGAGGCGAGCACGGTCTGGTCCGAATCCGGCTCGGTGATCGTCGCTGACGGCGGGCGATCTTCGACCGCCTCAATACGGTACGAAATAGCCTCCGCATTCGACAGACCGTGCTGATCAATCAAGTCCAGGTCAAGGCGCATCGTCTCTTCAAGCCGCCACCGCATCGTCCACACGTCACCGGCTTCCGAGGCGATGAATTCGACCGGAGTGTCCGGCGGCCAGTGAAAGGTCGACGTCAGCCACCCCTCATCCGGATCAGCCGGCACCGGCAGCGGCTTGTTCAGTTCGAACGTCATCTCCACTTCGGAGCCGACGAGCGATGCCTCCGGCGTGACCGAACGCTCGTCCAGCCCGGCGCCGAGATTCGCATCCATCGGGTCAACATGCGGGCGCGCGTAGGCCGGCGGCTGGACCAAGATCGTCGCTCGGTCGACAGCGGGCGGCGGTACGATGCCAACCTGCTCGACCTCACTTTCGTCGTCCGCCGTGGTGAAGTACACCTCGATCGATTCGCCGCTCGTCTCGACAAGCCGCTCGTGAACGCCCTCGGCCTGGTGGGTCAGCAGGATCGACCGCCATGGGCCGAACGCGCCGTCACGCTGCAGGCGGTAATGCGCTTCGACCGGTTGATCGTCGGCTCCCCGCGTCACCGCAGCGCGGAGCGCCAGCGCCTGACCGCGCGGATGAACCGCCTGTTCGCCGATGACATCCTGCATCTGCGAGGCGATGCCCGTCCGCGCCGGCCATGCTGCCTCGCTGAACGGCAGGAAAAGCCTTGCCGCGCCCGTGCGCGCTGCATCAGGGTTCGCCATCGCCCCCGCCGCAACGATCAACACGACGGCTGCGGCGAGCGTGGCGTCTCGCATGGTCGGCCTTGTCCGCAGCACCCCACGGACGCCTCCGGGCGGCAGATCGTCCTGCATCTCGCGGACCGCCCGGGCGGCCATGGCGTTTGATTCATCCGTACCCGAGGTCGCGAACTCCACGCTCGATGCGAACCGGTCCGCCAGGCCCGGGACGATCCGCTCGACCCGCAGCGCCATCTGCACGAGCGTCGGATTGAAGCGCATCGCCGGCCAGAGGTAGCGGTACGCCGCCACTGCCAGCGCGGCCAAGCCGCCGGCCAGCAACAGTGCCCGGAACGCGCCCGGCCAGCGGAACACCGAATCCAGCAGCACCAGCACCAGCGCCACGCCCAGCGTCCACGACGCCAGCACGGCCAGCCGCTGCGCAATCAACATCGCCCGGCTGCGTCGCCGAAGTCGGTCAAGCTGGTGGAGCACATCACGCATGGAGCGGGCTTTCATACCTTTATTATCGACACAGCATCCATCGCGGGACACTCCCGGCGGCACACTTCAGACCCCGTTCACCCGAACAACGTTCCCCACAACTTTCCGCGGACGTGCCCGGAACCCCCGGAATCTGCCAACGACCGGCACATCCCCCTCCCTGGTCGCTGTGACCGAGCAACGGTCCACGGCCACAAGGACCAGAAACAATTGTTCTCATCGGCAATGCAGCGACGGGGGGAAGAGGACATCAGCAGAGCCCGGCGAATACATCCGGCAACTGTACGTTTCCGGTGCGGAGCATGTTCCCGCGCTTCGCCGCCTTGTCGGCCAGCATGTCGTTTCGACATTTGATGCTGCCCGCTCATGGACGATGCGGCGCGTTCTGCTTCGATCGAGCGGCGAACCGGGCCAGTTCGGTCGGGGTGTTGATGTTGGCAAGCTCAGCCCTGACATCGCCCGCATCTCGAAGAGAATCCCTTTCGACTTCACCCGGTGAGGGATCGGCGGTGCATCTGTTGGAAGCTGCTTTGGGAATGGAAATCTGTTCAGCGTCAAGCTCGGCCATCAGGCGATGCACGGCCCGGACGCCTGCATCGAGCAAACGCGTCACCGTCGGCCGGGCTTGTGGCGTCAGGCGGGCCGGCAACGGGTGGTCGGCGAACACGACCGCCGGCCGGTCGGTCGGCTTCATCAGACGGGCAAGCGTGTGCGGCGTGAGGCCGGGCAGATCGCACGGCACCACGAGGAAGTCCGTCGCGTCGACCGTCGTCAGCAGCGTTTCGATCCCGCCGAGCGGCCCGCAGCCGGCACGCCGATCGCCCAGCCGGGGCAGGCCTTCGAGAGCCGTACTGTCGCCGAGGATCACCACCCGCGGGCACACGGCGGCGATGGCATCGTGCACGTGCTCGATCATCCGCCGGCCGTCGGGCAGTGGCAGGTCCTGCTTCGGCACACCCATGCGCGAACTTCCCCCCCCGGCGAGAATCGCCCCGCACCATCCCGGCTCGCGGTGTGACGCCTCATCCTGTTCGCGATCGCGCTGGTGCATGAGCGTGACTGTACTCCCGATCATCGGCCGGCGGAGCGCGGCGGACCTCTCGCTTCGGCGAGGCTGACCGATCATCCGGCTCATCGGGAAACCGGGAAGGCGAGTCGTCATGCCGTCGCCGCGCCTGTTCTCGAGCAGCATGGATGTCTGAGAACCGCCGTGGTTGCAACCGATCTTCAACACAAGAAGAGCAGCCAGATATGTTGTGATGATCGCGTTTCCGGTGCGCACTCCAAACATGTGACGTCAGGAGTGATGGTGCCGGTTCGCAGCCGGTCACTGCAACGAAGGATCGGCGCGGGTGGCGAGTTCCTTGACGCGCTCGGCGTGGTCGTGCGGACAGACGAGCGTTACATCGCCGGTCCGCACGATAACAAGGTCCCGGCAGCCGACTGTCGCGATCGTGTGCTCCGGATCATCCGAGACCGCCAGCACATTCGACGAATCCAGATGCAGCGAGGCCGCGTTTGACGCGTTGCCGTTCTCATCGGGTTCCAGCGTCTGCCCGTAACTCGGCCAACTGCCCACGTCCAGCCAGGTGATGTTCAGCGGCACCATGCCAATGCGGCACGCCGGATCGCGCGACGCCGGCTCCATCACGCCGTAATCCACGCTCGTCTTCGGCAGCGCGGGATAGACCTCGTTCAGTACGGCCTGCTGCCGATCGGTCCCCCACGCATCGGCGATGCGTCGCAACCCCGCATGCGACTCAGGGACGTCCCGCTCGAGCCGTTCCATAAATGATGCCGCGTGAAACACGAACATCCCGCTGTTCCACCCGTACGCGCCGGACTTCAGGTACTGCTCCGCCGTTTGGCGATCGGGCTTTTCCACGAAACGGCCAACCTCATACGCGCCGTCGACGCCGGCGATCGGCTCGCCCTGCTGCACGTAGCCGTAACCGGTCGCGGGGTACGTCGGCGCGACGGCGAAGGTCATGAACCGGCCGGGGTCATCCTCGACAAGCCGGTAGCCCAGTTCGAGGCCGCGGGCGAACTCATCCAGCGGCTCGATGAGGTGGTCGGCGGTCAACACTGCGAATATCGAGTCGGGATCCTGCCGGGCAAGCACCGCGGCGGTCAGGCCGACCGCATTGAGCGTGTCGCGCCCCTGCGGCTCGCCGAGAATCTGCTCATCGCTGAACGCCGGCAAGCACTCGCGAATGACGGCCCGGTGCGCTTCGGCGGTGCAGATGAGCCGCCTCCCGGGGTCGACGAGCCCGCCAAGCCGATCGATCGCGATCTGCAGCAGACTCCGTCCTTCGAAAAGCGGCAGCAATTGTTTGGGCCGGAACTGACGGCTCATCGGCCAAAGCCGCGTGCCCGCTCCGCCCGCCATGATCATTGCGTAGCGCATGCCGGAAATTGTACGGGGTTCGGCGTTGCTTCGTCACCGGCAGCACGCGGCATGCTCCGATCATCGGCCTTGCGCCGATCCGGACCCACAACCTGTTGCCCATCAAAATGTTAAGCGCTTCGCCGGCCGTTCTGTTCGGTTTTGTTTTCTGTCATCTTTTTGATTTCCGTCAGAAAATGCTTGCTCACCTGACAGAACACGGCAGAATACCGGACGGAAGTTCGGCATATCACGCCGCAAAGTTGTCGGCCGAGGCGCGGCCGGCATCGTGGGATAACGGGATTGCGGCGGGTGTGTCAGGTCACACAACCAAGGAGAAGATGATGGAGTTCAAGACGACAGCATGCGCGCTGCTTGCGGGCGCACTACTGATCGCCATGCCGAACACCGAGGCTGCTGCCGAGGAATACCTCATGGTGACCGGTTCGAGTTCGAACTTCCGGGGGATCGCATTGTTCGACACCGAGGACGGCTCGCTCGTTGACGCGTCGTACCTGAACTATCAGGACAGCAGCGGTGTTCTCAAGCACCCGATGCAGGTCGGCGATGAGATCTGGATTGCCGCCCAACTCGCCGCCGTCATTCACCGCTTCACGCTGGACGGTGAGTACCTCGGCGACATCGACGAAGCCCAGCCCGGCCAGCCGCTGAACAACATTCGCGGGATGGAACTCGTCGGCGACACGGTTTATCTCGCCAACTCCGGCGACACCGGCGGCGCGCCCGGTCCCGCGATCGTGCAGTACGACCTCGACGGCAACTGGGTCTCGACTGCTTCCGCCGCCGGCAGCAGCCCATTCTCCGTGCTGTATTACAACGATGAGTTGCTCGTCGGCCACAACGACACACCGGACATTCACCGCCACGATCTTGATGGGGAGTACCTCGGCGTCTTTTACGACGGGCCGATCTCGTGGGTTCAACAGATGAACACCAACGAAGCCGGCAACGTTCTCGCCACAGGATGGTCTTCCAACGGGCTTTACGAACTCGATGCCGACGGCGATATCGTCAACCAATACGGTGCCGGATCGCCGCGCGGCGTGCATGAACTGGGCGACGGCAATCTGTTGTGGACGAATTCGAACGGCGTGCATGTGCTCGACGTCGACAGCCAGACGAGCACGACCGTCCTCTCCGATTTCAGTGGTCAGTACATTGACCGCCTTGTCCTCGACGAGCCGACGATTCCCGGCGACCTGACCGGGGACGGCCAGGTCGGCGGGGCGGACCTGGGCATCCTGCTCAGTGAGTGGGGCGCGTGCGATGATTGCGACGACTGCCCGGCCGATCTGACCGGCGACTGTGAAGTCGGGGGGGCGGATCTCGGCGTGCTGCTGAGCAACTGGACCAACTAAAGCCGGACTGCCTCCTTCAGTTCCCCCGGCCCATGGGACCGTGCGTACGTCCCATGGGCCTTTTTCATCGGTCAACCGCGCGGCCCGGAGCTTCGGTTCCCGTCACACCGGCGCACGGTGTGGCCGAGCGCCGAACGTCCACGAAGCGGTCTGTCAGCCGGGTGGGCACCCGGGCGCAGCACGAAAAACAACCCGGCGGTCGGAACCGCCGGGCTGTTGATCAAATTCGTTGATCGTGGGCTGCACACCGTGCAACCCCGTCGGGTACACGGGATCAGTCGTGCAGCCCTCTTGTACTGTCACACGTAAGGTTCACTGGACCACCTCCTTTCAGAAGGAACTTCCCAGCCGTCGCGGTCGTGACCGGCCGCCGCCGGGCTCCCTCTCCCCTCGGCGTCCCGAGGGGCACATCGCCCGGAGAGCGGTGCTCTCCGCTCGTCCCGACCGTCCTTCGACGCCCGACGGGGTTTTCCCGCCGCTTGACCGAACGACGCGTCAAGATACCGGCATTATCGCTTCCACTGGCCGGTCGGCAAGGAAAAAACGGAAAATTCATGGGGTCGAATCGCCGCGCGCCGGCATACCCCGCCCGCACCACCCACACACCCCGGGCAACCGGCCGCGTGACCGAAAAAGCGAATCGGAAACACCCCCGCTCGGCTACAATCGCGCGATGCTCTCGATCGGCCCCGTGACCTTCGACCAGCCGCTGCTGCTCGCCCCCATTGCCGGCCACTGCGACCTGCCCTTCCGCGTCCTCTGCCGGGAACTCGGCGGCGTGGGACTCGCGAGCACCGACCTGCTCAATTGCCACTCGATACTCCGCGGCAGTCCGCGGGCCATGGAACTCGCCGCCACCGACCCCCGCGACGAGCCGCTGTGCATGCAGCTCTACGGCAACGACCGGGATCCCCTGCCCGAAGCCGCACGCTGGGCGGTCGATCACGGCGCAGCGGTGATTGACATCAACATGGGCTGCCCGGTTGACAAGGTCGCCAAGAAAAACGGCGGCTCACTGCTGCTCTGCGATACCGATCGGACCGTCCGCCTCGCGGAACGCATCGTCCGGGCCGTCGAACCGACCGGCGTGCCCGTGACCGCCAAGGTCCGACTTGGCTGGGATCGTTCGTGCATCGTCGCCCCGCACCTTGCCCGGCGGCTGGAATCCGTCGGCATTCAGGCCGTCACCGTCCACGGCCGGACCACCGAGCAACGCTTCCGCGGCACCGTCGATCTCGACGGCATTGGCGAAGTCGTTGCAGCGGTCGACGCCATCCCAGTCATCGGCAACGGCGACATCACTGAGCCGCACCACGCGACGGACATGATGCGATACACCGGATGCCGGGGCGTGATGATCGGCCGCGGCGCGATGCGAACACCGTGGATCTTCCACCGCACCGACCGTCTGCTCCGCACCGGCGACCCGGGCCCCGAGCCGACCTTCGCCGACAAACTCCAGGTGATCCGCCGTCACCTCGACCTGCTCGTGGAACTGCGCGGCGAGGGGGCGGCGGTGCAGTGCCTCAACAAGCGCATCAGTTGGTACGGCAAGACAATGGGCCACATCAAGCCGCTCAAGGAAGCCATCCGGCTGGCGACCACCGCCGACGCCATCCGCGATCACCTGCTCGACTGGATGCCCGACCACACGGACTGCCCGTCCGATTGCGAGCTATGGCGACCGTCGGCGTCCGCCGCCTCGTCCACTGTTCCAAAATCACCGGCGGCGAACGGGGCAGCAGCACAAGCCGCTTCCAGCCGCCACGCGACGCGACAACGTAGATTCACGGGAACCGGTCAGCGCTTCCATCCGTCCAGTCGCTGATGCAGATCATTTGCGGCGACGCCGGCGATGCGCACGGTTTTCTCCGGGCTCATCGCACCGGCTTCAATGTTTACCGCCCCACGTTTCACGTCGAGCGTTTTCGCCAGCAGGCGGCAGATGGCGGTGTTCGCCTTGCCGGCTTCCGGAGCGGCGGCAATTCGAATCTTGAACCGATCGCCGAGCGGCCCGGCCAGGGCATCACGCGATGCTCCGGGCACAGCCTTGATGCGCAAAATCGAATCATCGCCGGCCGGCTCGATGTATGAAGGCAGGGTGGAATCAGGCATGCCGGGCTGAACTCATGCGCGTTTGCAGAGCGTCTTGACGTGCTGCGCGGCTGACTCCGCCAGCGCCGTGAGGTTGTAGCCCCCCTCGAGCATCGACACAAGCCGCCCGTGACAGTGCCGATCCGCCGCATCCGTGAGCCGGCTGGTGATCGCGGCGAACCCCTGCGGGGTGACGTTCATGTTCCCCAGCGGATCGCCGCGCGCCGCATCAAACCCGGCTGAAACGAGCAGAAACTGCGGCGCGAACGCATCGAGGCGTGGCAGGACGATGTCATCCATCGCGCTGATATAGCCACTGTCATCCGTCCCCGGCGCAAGCGGGATGTTGATCGTGAAACTGAGCCCCTTACACCGGCCAGATTCGCCGGCATACCCCGTTCCGGGAAACAGGGTCTTGGGGTCCTGATGCAGACTGATGTACAACACGTCGCCGCGATCCTCGAAGATATGCTGCGTGCCGTTGCCGTGATGAACATCGAAATCCACCACCGCCACGCGCTCCAGACCGCAATCAGCGATCAGGTGCTCCGCCGCTATGGCGACGTTGTTGAGCAGGCAGAACCCCATGGAGCGATCACGCTCGGCATGGTGGCCCGGGGGCCGGACGGCGCAGAATGCGTTGGCGGCCTCTTCATTGAGCACCGCGTCAACCGCCGCCACAACGCCCCCCGCCGCAAGCCGGGCGACCTCACCGCTTGAAGGACAGACCGGCGACTCGGGCGTGTCGACGAACCCGACATCCGCAGCACAGTTTCGCTCAATCCGCTTGAGATACGTCGGATCATGCACCCGCTCAAGCAGGGCACGATCGACCGGTTCGAACGACAATGGCCGCAACGCGTCCCACAACCCGCCGTCCTGAAGGCCACGTGTGATAGCAGCCAGCCGCTCCGGGCATTCAGGATGCTCCAGGCCGGTGTCGTGTTCGAGAAACCGATCGTCGTAGACCAGCGCCGTTGCCATCTCTCGCTCACTTGAACGATCCAAGAATCCCTCCTGTTCTATCGGAGGGTCGATGTGTCCCGCGTGGCGCACAAGTGAAACAGGGCGTGCGGCTACACATCGGCCTCCTTTGCGGTGTTTCGTTCTGACCACCCGGCTTCCCCCCGGCTGGCCAACCCCTATGCCGCGACTGTGCCGCGACCGATCTCAATGACCGGACGCGCGAGCGATACGTCAGTGTACCGGCGCGCGACGGTGCTTTCTTTTGCTTGAATACGTCGTCAATCGCGACAGAACGAGAATGCTGCAACAACTGCTCGGTCTGCTGCGCCGATCGCAGTGCAACTACTGTTCGAGCGTTCGTTTGCGTCGCAGGATGTGGTGGTAGTGCTGGGCAAAACGGTGCGCTTCGTCCCGCATCGCCTGGCAGAGCCGCAGCCCCGGATTCTCCCGGCCGAGGCGGATCGGCTCGCTGCGCTGGGCGGTGTAGATCAAATCGTCCT
>SLJD01000276.1 GCA_007135295.1 Phycisphaerales bacterium | reverse complement strand
GCTTCCGTATGGCCACGTCATCAATCAGTACCTGCGGGGCCGGCGGAGTTTCACGTACATCGTCTGGATCGTGATCCCGCTCGTGCTGCTGATCTGGTTCTTCCCGTTCGTCGTGGCGGTGGGCTTCTGCACGTACGTGCTCTCGGCCCCTGTGCAGTCGATCTGGAAGCGGCTGCGACACGGCCGGGCCAAGGTTCACGCCGCGATGAACCGTGAAGAGACGGGCCGGGAATCAGGTGATGAACCGGCCGGCTGATTCCGCTGCCGGCGCGTATATTTTGTGAATATGCATCTCCGGATGCGGTGCATGCAGTGCTTGGCGCGCATATTTGATGCGTTTCCAATCAGTGCCGCTTGCGTCCGGCCGGGGCGATTGGTACTGTCGCCGGTCATTGGAGGACCAGTCCACAGGTGCTTGTCGCCACGTCCGCGCGATCGCCTGACAGACAACGGAGTCGACAGCCATGCACGGTCGGACCTTTGGCGGCAGTTTCCGCCGCCCGCAGCGGGGGGGCGGCAACCCGATGCGAACCCCGGGGGACGAATTTCTGTGGTGTGGCGTTCAGCGGACGAATGCCCCGGCACGCGGTCAGCATGATCCGCTTCTGACAACCCGTTCATTTTCATCGAACGTCAGGAGCTGGCGATGACACAGCGTGCGCCCGAAGCGACCCCCGCCGGAGCCGGCCCGCACGGCATCGCCCAGCGGATTCTCGAATCGCCGAGTTCCGCAACGGTCCGCATCGCGGACATGGCCAAGACCCTGCGCCGGCAGGGCGTCAACGTCGTGGATTTCTCGGCGGGGCGGGCCTCGGAACACACGCCGAAGTACATCTGCCAGGCCGCGTCCGAGGCGATGATGTCCGGCGATACGCACCAGACCATGGCGCAGGGAACGCCGGAGTACCGCCAGGCGTGCGCACGAAAGTTGCGCCGCGAGAACAATATGGAGGCGGACCCGGAGACGGAACTCATCGCAACGTTCGGATGCAAGAACGGCCTGACGCTGTCGCTGCTGGCGATCATGAACCCGGGGGACGAAGTCATTCTCGAAGACCCCGGCTTTGTCAGCTACGCGCCGACGATTCAGTTCTTCGGCGGCACGCCGGTTCCGGTCCCGCTTGAGCCGGACCTCAATCACCGCTGGCGCGAGGAACGACTCCGCGCGGCCGTAACTGACCGCACCCGGGCGATTCTGTTCTGCAGCCCGCATAACCCGACGGGCACAGTCCACACCCCCGAAGAACTCGACATGATCGGGCGTGTCGCCCGCGATCACGACCTCTACGTCATCTCCGATGAGATTTACGAACGGGTGACGTGGGGCGATCACAAGCACACCTGCCTGGCGACCCGGCCGGACATGGAAGGCCGCGTCATCACGCTCATGGGCCTGACGAAGACCGCGTCGATGGGCGGCTGGCGGATCGGCTTCGCGTATGCCCCGCCGCATGTTATCGAGGCGATGAACACGGTTCAGCAGCACCTGACGACGTGCGTCGGATCGTTCACGCAGGCGGGGGCAGCGGTGGCGTTCGGCGAGGAGCCGAAGCCGGAACTGACGGGCATGTGGAAAGACTGGGCCGAGCGATGCGAGTACATGACCTCGGAATTGAACGCGCTGCCCGGTGTCTCCTGCGCCATGCCTGAGGGCGGGTTCTACGGATGGGCTGATATCCGCGAAACGGGTGAGGGATCGGAAGCGCTCGCAGAGCGTTTGTTGAAAGATCACCACGTGGCCGTCGTTCCCGGATCAGCGTTCGGCGGCCAGGGCGAAGGGTTTCTGCGCATCACGTGCGTGAAGTCCTGGGAAGATCTCAAAGAAGGTGTTCGACGAATGAAGGAGGCCCTTGCATGAAGCGCACGCTGGCGACAACATCCATGTCGGTGCTCGCCGCCCTGTCGGTCACTCTGGCCGGTCCGGCGATGGGATCGGCAGCCGCGGCGGAGGAATCGAACGAGGAACTGACGTTCGATCCCGGCACGGAAGAGGATCGCGAGGCGCTGTTCGAATTTCTCATGGAAAGCACGCGTGAATGGGACGCGTTCGCATCGCTGGTGGACCACCCGGCGTATCGCGAGCACCCCAAAGGCATCGACGTGTTCGAGAAAATGGAACAGTACCGCGATGAGCTTATCGCGGCGGACACCGCCGAGAAAATGTGGTTCGCCCTGCACAAGATCTCCAACGCCCGCAAGGATCGGCATCTTCGCGTGCGTGAAATCGACGGCGGACTGCAGATCCCCGACGAGCAGCGCATTCAGAAGCAGGCGCCGTTGCGGTTCGCGGTGGACTATGGCGATCTTGACAATCGATTCTTTTTCGTCGGCGAATTGACGACCGACATTGAGGACCACGTCGACGGCCCCGTGCCGGAAATCGGCGACCGGCTCATCACCGTCAACGGCCGCACCACCGAGCAATACGTTGAAGCGGCCCGGCCGTACATGCGGTATTCACAGGAAAACCACCTGTGGTGGTGGCTCGGCTATGAGTTGACGCGCACGCGGGACTACTTCCCCCACGACAAGTTCTACCAGGAGGGGCTGGAGTCGATCCACTTCGAACTGGAACGCCCCGACGGCACGCGGTACGAAGTGGATGTCGCGTACCTCGATCGTGGCGAGACGGACTGGGCGGGCCACAACGACCGCGAGTATCCCGGCTTCTCCCGCGTCGAAGGCATGGATGAGTACGAAACGTACAACCTCTACCGGCCGGACGACGAAAGTCTCGAAGTCATCCTGCTCGACTGGTACGGCTTCCGCCGCGACCTGCCGGACGCGATGGACCGGCTCGTGGAATATGGCGAGGAAGAAGGCATCCTCGACCATCACGTCATCGTCGACGCGACGCGCAGCCGCGGCGGTTCGAACGGCGCCTATGCCCTCGCCCGCCTGCAGTCCAAGCCGTTTCGCACGACGTTCGGCAACCTGATGGTCAGCGAAGCGAGCAGGGAATGGGTTCAGGAGCGCATCGAGCGCTGGGACCGCAATCCCCCGTCGCCCCGTCGCGGCCAATGCAACACGCACATCTACGAGTGGTTCAAGGAAGATGTCACCAAGGCCTTTGAAAACGACCGGTACTACACCAGCGATGTGCCGTTCAAGGGCGTGCAGCCGAAGTGGGGCGACGGCATCATCGAGC
>SLJD01000462.1 GCA_007135295.1 Phycisphaerales bacterium | reverse complement strand
GCGCGGGGGATCATGAGAAGGACCGCCTCGAAGCGCAGATTCGCGAACTGGAATCGCGCCCCATCGCGCTCAAGGCCGAGATCCACGCCTTCGAACAGAAGATCGCGCAGATCGAGCCGGAATGGAAGGATCTCTGGCTGCAGATCCCCCAGCCGCCGGATCCGGATGTTCCCGGAGGAACTTCCGAGGAAGACAATGTTGAACTGCGCCGCTGGGCACCGGACTGGTTCAACCCGGAACAGTCATTTGAAGGCAACCGCGGCTTTGCGCCGAAGACTCATCTCGAACTCGCCGAGTCGCTCGGCCTGGTCGATTTCGAACGCGCGGTCAAGATGTCCGGGTCACGACATTACACGCTGACCGGCCATGGCATGCGGCTGCACCAGGCGCTGCTGCGGTTCGGCTTTGACTTCATCACGAATGAATGCGGCTTTACGCCAATGTCCGTCCCGGTCATCGTCCGTGAAGAGTGCATGACGGGAACCGGCTTCTTCCCGGCGGGCCGCGACACGGCGTACCACATTGAGGAAACGAGCCGGGGCGGCGGCCATGACCTGTATCTCACCGGAACGGGCGAAGTCGGCCTCATGGGTCTGCATGCCGATGAGATTCTTGACGAGTCCGTGCTGCCCCTGAAGTACGCCACCGTGTCGACCTGTTTCCGCCGCGAAGCCGGAGCCGCCGGCCGGGACACGGCGGGGTTCTACCGCGTGCACCAGTTCGACAAGGTTGAGCAGGTCGTCATCTGCCGCGCTGACGAACTGGAAAGCCGGCGCTGGCACACGGAAATGATCGATATCGTCGAACGCTTCCTCCGCCGCCTCGAACTGCCTCACCGCCTGCTTCAATGCTGCACCGGCGACCTCGGCGCGAAAAATGCCGACATGATCGATATCGACTGCTGGATGCCCGGCCGGGGCAACGAAGACGACGCCGGCCGACCGACCGGCGCATACGGCGAGACGCATTCAGCGTCGCGGCTGTACGACTTCCAGTGTCGGCGGCTCAAACTCCGGTACAGGGACAGTAACGGCAACAACGTCTACGCCCATTCCCTCAACAATACCGTTGCAGCGAGTCCCCGTTTGCTCATCCCCATTCTGGAGATGTACCAGAACGAAGACGGCTCGATCACAGTCCCTGAGGCCCTGCAGCCGTACCTGGCCGGCATCGAACGACTCGAGCCGCCACGATAATCCTGCCGCGACGTCGCCCGGGAATCACGCATCAGCCGGAATGGCGATGCCTGCTGCGCGAATCGCTTCTTCAATGCGGCCGGCGATCGTCGCTTCATCGGCCAGCCGGCCGTCAGCATCGTGGCAGGCGATGATCGACCACCGTTCCGGGTCGTTCGCAGCAAGCTCATGATACACGCTGTGAACGGCTTGAATGAACGTTCGATTGCGTTCATGCAGGTCCGCCGCATCATCCGTGTATTGCCGCGCGGACTTTCGGTGCAGCAGATCAGCCGCCACCGGCGGGGGAACGTCGAGCAACAGTGTGTGATCCGGCACCGGAAGGCCGTACACCTCGTACTCCAGACGCTCGATCCACGACAGCAGCCGCCCGCGATCATCAGCATCGGCCCGCGCGCCCTGATAGGCGAGGTTGGACGCGACATAGCGGTCGAGCACGACGACGTCGTGTTCATTCATGGACTTCTCAAGCCTATGGAGATGCTCGAACCGGTCGCCGGCGAAGAGCATCGCCGCAAGTTGCGGAGCGACCGATTCAAGCGGACCGAACCGCCCGTTCAAGTATTCGGCGATGGCGTCCGCGAACACCCCCTGTCCGTACCGCGGAAACGACATCGTCGCCGCCTGCCGCCCACACGCCCGGTACCGCTCGACGAGCCGGCGGGTCTGAGTGGCCTTCCCGGCCGCATCGATGCCTTCGATGACAAGCAGCATTCAGGCAGGATACCGCCGGCACAGAAGGCAGGAAAGCGGCCGCGCCCTTCCGAGGCCCCGGATTCCAGCCTCGCCCCGTTCGCGGGGGACTCCGAATGACTTCCCCTGCCGCGCTCCGGGAACCGCCGGCGGCGCGTACCATACGGCGCGATCTGATGGAATGAACCTGATCCAGCATCGGCTGGATTCTTCACGTCGCCCGGTTTGCCATAACCCATGTCGTGAACTGACTTTCAGGAGTATCGACCGATGAACCGGATAGCCCCTACCGACATCTTTAACACCCGCTCACAGCACGCGAATCGGGCGATGTGCATGATTGCCCTGCTGCTGGCGTGGACGGGAGTGATGAGCCATGCGGCCGCGGCTGACGACCCGCGCCAGGATCTCCCGCGTGCCTGGTCGGATCGGCTTGATGACCTCGACCGACAGGCGGTTGAAGCCAATCTCGGATACGCTCCACCTCCGATTCCCGGCAATGTGAGCTGGCACGGCCATGAGCGCGTTGACTGGGAAGACCTGCGCGGCAAGGTGGTTGTGGTGCAATCCTGGACCAACGGCAGCCGCATCGGCCGCGCATGGTTCGATCGCGCCCAGCGCCTGGATCAGCGAGTCGACGATGACGACGTCGTCGTCCTGACTGTTCACACGCCCAAGGAAGTCGAGCGGGCCGAGAGATTCATCACGCGACGTGATCCGGGACTCCCCGTGCTCATTGATGAGGAAGGCGTCTTCAGTGACACGCTCGGCTTCTATCGGCGCCCGACGAATATCGTTATCGACCGGCAGGGCGCGGTCCGCTACGCCGGGGTGAATGAACGGGGGCTTTTCGGCGTCACCGAACGACTGCTCGAAGAATCATTCGATGAGGACGCAACGCCGCCCGTTCATCCCGAAGATGAAGTTGAGGACGAAGGCGACGAACCGGGCGAGGAAGAGGATGAGCCTGGTGAGGAAGAGGATGCCGTCGATTTCCCCCCCCACAACGATCGGATCGGATCAGCACGGGACCTTCAAGGCGAATCGGCTCCGCAGTTCCATGTTGAACGATGGATCACGGACCGGCCGCAGATGCGTGACCGTGTGATTGTCCTCGAATTCTGGGCGACCTGGTGCGGGCCCTGCCGCAACGCCATTCCTCATTTGAATCAGCTTCAGCGGGCGTTCCCGCGCGAGGCGACTGTCATCGGCGTCAGTGATGAAGGTTACCGCAGCTTCGAACAGGGGCGGCTCCGTCACAACCTGCGTGATCGTGACTTTGAGTACGCTCTGGCCATCGACTCCGACGCCCGCATGAAGAACGCCTTCGGCGTCCGCGGCATCCCGCATACCGCCGTGATCTCTCGTGACGGTGTGGTCCGCTGGCAGGGCCATCCGTCCCGCCTTCAACAGGATCTGCTGGGTGACATCGTTGAAGCGGACCAGCAGATTGAAGATGTGCGGCGGCAACGGCCCGATGCAGACGCAGACATCGATGACGCTCCACATCGACGCGTTTACCGCTGGACCGAGCGGCCGGACAGTGCATAATGCGATCCCTCAAGGTCCATGACAGTGCGAGGTCCGCAACCCACTGAATACGGCACAGAACAAGGAGCACACGGTGCGAGAGCACGGCTCTGAGACATTGACCAATGGATTCCGCGTCGGAGTGCATCCCAGGCACCTGCCCGAAGAATCCTTGCCCGGCCGGCATCAGTACCTCTTTCGGTACGACATCACCGTTACGAACGAATCAGAGCGGCGGGCCCGCCTCATCAGCCGCGAGTGGTGGATCGTCGACGCCGATGGCGGAACGGAACACATCGCCGGAGAAGGCGTGGTCGGCGAGCAGCCTCTGCTTCTGCCCGGCCAGTCCCACCGGTATCACAGCTTCTGCACACTGCCCTCCGACTGGGGAACAATGGAAGGCCGGTATCGCATGCTCGACGAGGACGGCGAGGAGTTTGACGTCACCGTCGGCCGCTTCTACCTCGTCGCCGAACGGGAACCGGCCTCGGTCTGAAAACACCGGCCGGCCGGGTATGATGGTGCTTTTCAGTATCAGTCACGATTGGGCCCGTGGCGGAATCGGCAGACGCTGCGGACTTAAAATCCGTTGCCCCTGACGGGGCGTGAGGGTTCGAGCCCCTCCGGGCCCATTCCTCTCTGTCGCCTTGACAATCCATTCCGCGCGGTTTGTTCATCCGTCTGCCGTCGAAGATCCCGAAGTCGCCCTCGCCACAGCACCGCCCACCTGCGTCGCCTCATGCAGCCCGCCGAGCACTTCATCGAACCGCGGCAGCGTCCGTACATCACAGTATCCGAGGTCAAATGCCTCACGAGCATTAGTCTGCAGAGATCGGCGCTGCTGGTCGTCCCGCATCATCTCTTGAATGAAAGACACCACGCCATCGACATCACCATGCCGAACGCTCACGCCGCATTCATATTCCTGAATCGCATCGTCGACGTTGCTCTTCGCCGGGCCGATGTAGATGACCGGCAGCCGCATGGCGAGGTTGCTGTGCAGCTTGCTCGGACTCATCACGCCGAGACTTTCATCACGCAGCGTGATCAGCGCGCAGTCCGCCGCCGCCATCACCGCCGGCGTCTGCTCCTTGGGCACATAGCCGTGCATGATCACGTTGTCGAGGTTCCGTTCCGCGACGGCCTGTTCGATTTCGTCCCAGCGCGAGCCACCGCCGACAAACACAAACGTCACCGGCTCATCCCGTAACGACTCGGCCGCATCCATGACCGTTTCGAACCGGTGCCCGTATCCCGTGTTGCCGAGATACAGCACAACGAACCGGCCGTCGAGTCCAAGCGCATCGGTCCGTTCCCATCGGCCGGGGTCGGCCCCGTCGGGAAACAGATCAGCTTTCTCCCAATTCGGGAGCACCGTCACGGGAAGCGTGCGCCCTTTCGGCGCGTACGCCCCCATGAGCAATTCCACCATCGCTGTATCGAGACAGATCAGGTGGTCGATCCTCCGGAACAGGCGCCGGTTCGCCCAGCGCATGAGCCGGCTCGCCACGCCGCCGTACCGGATGACGCCCGTACGTTCAGCCACTTCGGGGTAACAGTCCATGTTCCACAGCACGAGCTTCGTCCCGCGGCGAACCATCCGATGCAGCACGCCCGCCCACGCAATCATCGGCGGCGTCGTCAGCGAGACGATTACGTCCTGCCGCGGCAGAAACAGCACGCGAAGCGCCGCAAACAGGTAGAAAAACGCATAATCAATGATGCGAAAGAGCTTGCGCTTCTTGCCGAGTTGCGGCGTCCAGACGCGGATCACGCGCGGATTCGCCCGCCTGTCCTCGCGTCGCTGTTCGCGCGAGGGTGCGACGTAGCCGCCGCGACTGGTGACGACCGTAACCGAATCACCGTGCCCGGCCCGATGTTCAGCCAATGATGCGCACAAGTGGGCCGTCGGGCTGATGTCCGGCACATAGAACTGGTTGATGATCGTCAGCCGCATGGTCCGCCGTCGTTCGAGTCAGACTCGCTCGGTGTCGTGCATGACCTGGACCATCTGCTCGACGATCTGTTCGAGCGAATACTCCAGCCGCCAGTCAGGATAGTGGCTGCGGAGTTTCGACAGGTCCGAGTAATAGCAGATGTGATCACCGATCCGGTTCTGCTCGTCGTAGGACAGATTCGGCCGCTTGCCGCAGGACTGCTCGATCATGTCGACGCATTCGAGCAGACTGGCCGCGTTGTCCCGCCCGCCGCCGAGGTTGTAGACCTCGCCCGGCCTCGGGTTCTGGGCAAAGTGCCAGAACGCGTTGATGACGTCGTGACTGTGGATCTGGTCACGGACCTGCTTGCCTTTGTACCCGAAGATCGTGTAATCACCCTCCCGTAACGCAACGAGCACCAGGTAATTTAGGAAGCCGTGCAGTTCCACGCCGGAGTGGTGCGGCCCGGTCAGGCAGCCGCCCCGGAATATACCGGTCTTGAGGCCAAAGTACCGCCCGTACTCCTGGGCCATGATGTCCCCCGCCGCCTTCGAAGCGCCAAACAGTGAATGCAGGCAGTGATCGATGGAGAATGTCTCCGCGATGCCTGCCGCATATGCCGGATCATCGTAGTCATACCGCGTTTCAAGTTCCTTCAGCGGAACGTGGTTCGGCCCGTCGCCGTACACCTTGTTCGTCGACATGTGAATGAAGACGGCTTCGGGCGTGTGCTGACGGCACGCTTCGAGAAGATTCAGCGTTCCCGTCGCGTTGACGTCAAAATCGTCAAACGGCCGCTTCGCCGCAAGGTCATGACTCGGCTGCGCCGCAGCGTGAATGATCAGGTCGAACGTGCGCTCCCGGAACAGCCCGTCAACAGCCGCCCGGTCGCGAATGTCCAGCTCGACATGGGTGAAGTCCGAGCAGATCGTCTCAAGCCGGTGGCGATTCCACGTCGTGTCGCCCTTCTCACCGAAAAAGTCCGCCCGCATGTTGTTGTCCACGCCGACGATGGGAAATCCCATCCGATCGAAAAACACGACCGCTTCCGATCCGATCAGTCCGCTGCTGCCTGTCACAAGAACGCGCATGAGGGTGGGCCACTCCTGTTCTGCCGGGTCTTCGCTTCTGCTCTCCGTCCAAACCGTTCTACTGCTGTGGGGGCCCGATATTCGAGCACCGCCACCGCCGTATCAGCCCGGGCGGCGACCGCCATCGGCCTGACCAGACCACCGATTACAGTTCCCGAAAGGTCGATCGGTCCACAAGCCGGGCCAGTTTACCCGGGGTCGGTGTTTTTGGGTGGTTCAGCCCGCGGTCCGCGTCGCCGGAGCATCTCACCTTGATGGAGCGTGAGTTCTGTCAGCTGGCAGAGCACGCCCGACCCCGCCCGCTCATTCCCCGCTGATCCCCAGATCCGTCGCCGTGAACAAAGCGTCGTAGGCATATCCGGACTTTTCGATGTTTTCTCGCGCCCCCTCTTCACGGTCGATCGTCGCGATGATTTTGGTCACGTTCGCCCCGGCGGCGTTGATTATCTCCGCCGCTTCGAGCACCTGCCCCCCGGTCGTCGCCACATCCTCGACAAGCACCACCTCGTCGCCGAGGTCGATGTGCCCTTCGAGCTGTTTGCTCGTGCCGTATTCCTTCCTGGCACTGCGGATGAACACGCACGGCAGGCCGGAGGCCAGCGACGTCGCCGTCACGAGCGGGATTCCGCCCAATTCCGCCCCCGCCAGCAGCGTCGTCGATTTCTCAAGCCGCTTGGCGAACATCCGGCCGAGCTCGCGAAGGATATCCGGCTGGGTCGAAAAAAGGTACTTGTCAAGATAATACGTGCTCGTCCGGCCGCTCCGAAGCTTGAAATTCCCCCGGAGTAGGGCCACCTCCGAGATCCGCCGGGCGAGTTGTTCGTGCGACATGGTGCTCGTCATGGAGACCATGGTAGCACGCACGGCCTTGCGGCGATTCGATCCCCCTCCCCTCGCCGCGCCCCGGCAAGACGCTGACTGTCATATTCACTGTTGTCCAAGTACCATACGGCCATGACGTCGGTCTGCCTCTACTTTCAGATCCACCAGCCGTATCGGCTGCGACGGTACTCGGTGTTTGACGCCGATCCGTTCTACTTCGACAACGACCTCAATCAGCGCCTCTGCCGGAAGGTCGCCGACAAGTGCTACCGCCCGGCCACTGAAAAGCTGATTGAACTCGCGGAGCGGCACGACGGGGCGTTCCGCCTCGGCCTGGCCATCACCTCGACGGCCATCGAACAGTTCGAGCAATGGACGCCGGACGTCCTCAACCTGTTCCGCCGACTTGTCGAAACCGGGGCATGCGAGATTCTCGGCGAGACGTCACACCACTCCCTCAGCGCGCTCTTCTCACCTGATGAGTTCGACGCCCAGATCACACTCCATCAGCAACGGCTGCGCGAGATGTTCAACGTCTCGCCGCGCGTCTTCCGCAACACGGAACTAATGTACTGGGACGGCCTCGCCGACCTGATCGTCGAACGGGGCGGCTTTGATGCGGTCCTCGCCGATGGCGTGCCGGACCTGCTTGACGAGCGTTCGCCAAACCGGCTCTATCACGCCGCCACGGAACAGGCGTCGCCGTCGGTCAACCTGCTGCTCAAGAACGCTCAGCTGAGCGATGACATCGCTTTCCGGTTCTCCGATCGCAACTGGAAGCACTATCCCCTCACCGCCGACCGCTTCGCCGTCTGGCTCGATGAGCTCGACCAGAACGACCGCATCTGCAACCTGTTCATGGACTACGAAACGATCGGCGAACACCACTGGGAAGAGACCGGAATCTTCACGTTCCTCGATGAACTTCCCGGAGCCGTCCTGAACAACCGGCGCGTCAACACCTTCACCACGCCGTCAGAGGCGGCGGCAAGCGAAGTACCCGGCGACGTGTACCGCGCCCCGGAACCCACGTCGTGGGCCGACTCGGAACGCGACATTTCCGCATGGATGGGCAACGCCATGCAGGCGAACGCGGCCGACGAGCTCTATCGCCTTGAACAACACGTCAAGGCCCGCCACGAATCCGGTGACGATCCGTACCTGCTCGAAGACTGGCGCAAACTGACCACGTCCGACCACCTCTATTACATGTCCACCAAGCACTGGATGGACGGCGCAGTCCATGAATATTTCAGCCCGTACGAGAGCCCCTACGACGCGTACATCAACTTCATGAACGTGCTGGACAACCTCCGGGCCAGATGCGGCATTACCGCTGAAACCCCGCAGGCCACGCTGTAGGGGTCAACGCCCGCAATTCTCCCTGCTGAATCCCCTACCGAATCGGGCATCACGTTTTCCGGACATCCTCGGCAAGCATCGGCAGGGCCGCCGCCAGCACGCGAATCGCCCGACGGTATTCATCAAGTTCCAGTCGCTCGTGCGGCGTGTGATCGAGCGAACTGTCACCCGGGCCATAGGCCGCGATCGGGCAGCTCCACGCGCCGGCCACGGTGTTCATGTCCGAGGTCCCCGTCTTGACGACCGCGGCAGGACGTTCGCCTTCATCCGCAATCGCCGCCGTCAGCGCTTTCGCGACCGCGCTCGTCCGCGCCACCCGTACCGCCGGCAAATCGCCATATGCCCGGCAGGAGTCCGGCCGCTCATCAAGTTCGTCTTCGACTGCCTGCACCGCCGCCTCAAGTTCACCGGTTTCAATCCACACCGGCAGCCGGAACCCCGCCAATGCCGAAGCCCGTTCCACCATGCCGTTACTCGACGTGTTGATCCGCTGAAGGTTTGACTGCAACGTGTCGAAGATGCCATCACGGCCCGAATTCAACTGGTCCACCGTGCGCTGAACTGCGAGCCACCAGTCGACCGCTGACTCAGCCGGCGTGCGGTCCGGGCCGGCGGAGTGGCCGCAGTCCTGCTCGAACGTCGCCTCGACAAGCAGCCGCCCCTTGTACCCGATCGTGCATCGCCGCCATGTACTCGGCTCGCCGATGATGCACGCGGCCGGGCGGTGCTGATCCCGCACGTACGTCGCCCCGGGTGAATCCGGCGCTTCCTCCCCCACTGCGCCGACCACCACGAGCCGAACGTCGTCCGGCAACTCATCCACCGCCCGCGCCCCCGCCACGACAAATGTCGCCAGCGGTCCTTTGGCGTCAACCGAGCCGCGACCGTGCAGCCAGCCGTTCTCAATCCGCACGTCAATGTCCCCCGGCACCGTATCGATATGCCCGAGCAGCACGATTTCCGTCGCATCCGGCGAATTGGAGCCGATCTCACCAACCGCGTTGCCCGCCGCATCGATCGACGCGCGGTACCCCAGCCGCTGCATCCACCTCGCCAGGCATTCAACCGCGTCCCGCTCCCAGCCGGAAACGCTCGGCGTGGCGACTAGATCATGCACCAGCGCCATCGCGATGTCGTCGTCCGGTTCGATGATGTCCCCCACGTCACTGTCGATCCGGGTTGATTCAGCGGGGCTCAAAGAGTCGTTGCTGCGGGATTCATCGCTGCCACCCCGTTCGCCTTCAGTCGTCACGAGATCACCGTCCCCTCACCACGCAAGGCACGGGCCACCGGCTCTTCGGCACGGGCGTCGGCGAGAATCACACGCGGCACGTCAGCCTCGATCGCTTCCTGCGCTGCGAGCACCTTCTTCTTCATCCGCCCCTCAGCCACTTCCAGAGCCGTGTCGAGATCCGTCCTCGCCAGTTCACTGATCAGCGACGACTCATCCGGAAACTCCCGCAGCAGGCCCGGGACGTTCGAGAGAATCACCAGCGTCTCCGCACCAAGCGCCGCCGCCGTCCGCGCGGCGGCCCGGTCCGCGTCAACATTGATCGGCTCAGCGTCGCGGCTCAATCCCGGGGGCGAAAGCACCGGGGTGAGTCCGGCGTCGAGCATCATCCGAACCAGCCCGTCGTTCACCTCATCGACCGTGCCCGTGTAATCATCGCGCACCACGCGCGTCACGCCATCTTCGATCGCCCGGATCGCCTTCTTTCGCCGACCGCGCCACAGCCCGCCGTCCAGTCCGCTGAGGCCGATCCCGTTCACACCGCGCTCCTGCAGTTGCCGGACAATGCGCTTGTTCACGCGACCGCAACAAGCCGTCTGGAAGATCTCGATCATCTCCGCATCGGTCCGGCGGCTCGTGTGGCCGGAAGGCGAGGTCAGAAACTGCGGCTCGTGACCGAGTTGCTCAGCCAGCCGCGTCGTCTCATCCGATCCGCCGTGCACGATGACGACCTGCTCCCCCTGTTCGCGCAGCGATTGCACATCGTCACAAAGCGTGTCGTACCCGATTCCCGCCGCCCCGCCGACCTTGACCACAATCATGTCCGGTTCCTCTGTTACTGCCGTTCGTAGACATCAGACCGGATGCAGGCCCGTGGCGCAGAGCCCTGCCGTCTCATCCAATCCGCACATGAGGTTCATCGACTGCACCGCCGACCCCGCGGCACCCTTGCCGAGATTGTCGATGGCGCACAGCGCGACGATTCGATTCGTGCCCGCTTGGGCGACAAACCCGACATCCGCAACGTTCGTCCCGGCAACGATCTTCGGCTCAGGCAGGCGGTACAGGCCCCGTCGCTCCCGCACCACCCGGACGAACGGCTCGTCGGCATATGCCTGCCGGAACATGCCCCAGCAGTCCCGGTCCGTCAGCGGCTCCTTCGTGAACACGTGGCACGTCGCCAGCACGCCGCGGACCAGTTCAATTGCCGTCGCCGTGAAAGACAGGTTCAAATCCCCCAGCGACTGCCGGATCTCCGCTTCATGGCGATGGGAGACCGGCGCGAACGTCCGCACCGCGCCGGCCCGCTCCGGATGGTGACCGGAGCTCGACGGCTCGGCCCCGGCTTCGGACGAACCGACCTTCACATCCGCCACCGCGGATTCGATCACGCCCGCATCAGCGAACGGCTTGAGCGCGAGCGTCACCGCGGTCGCGTTGCACCCCACGCCGCTCGCGTGCGATGCGCCGTCCAAAGACGCCCGATTCAGTTCCGGCAGGCCGTAAACGAACCGATCAAGCCACGCCGGCTTCGGGTGCGCTTCGCCATACTCCTGTTCATAGACATTCGCGTCACGCAGCCGGAAATCGGCCGACAGGTCGATCACGTGATCGGCGAGATCGCTGTACGCCTCGATGTTCTCCGCCGTCTTGCCATGCGGCAGGCAGAGGAACACCACATCACATCGCTCGACATCGTCCGGGCTGATGAACGGCTGATCGACGAAGCCTCGCAGATTCGGATGGACGCTGCCGACCGGCCAACCGACCTTTGACCGCGCGGTCACCCACGCTATTTCCGCCTCCGGATGCGTCGCGATCAACCGCAGCAGTTCGCCGCCGGTGTAGCCCGTGCCGCCGATGATTCCAACCTTGACGCTCATGCCGGCGACGCCTCTCCGGCCTCAGCCCGCTGGAGCACGTGATCCACCATCAGTTCCGGGATGTTCACGCCGGTCGGCTCGATCGAATTGCGGAACTCCATCTTCGCGTTCACCTCGATAACCGACAGGCCCTCGTCGGGATCCTCGATCAGATCAACCGCAACAATGCCGCCGCCGACCGCTTCAGCCGCGCGGACGCACAGATCGTCCACTTCGGGCGTGACGTCGAACGCCTCGACGCTCGAGCCCCGGGCGGTGTTCGTGATCCACTGGTCGCTGTACCGCGCGATCGCGCAGACGGTCCGGCCGTCGATGACGAATGCGCGAATGTCGCGACCGGGCTTCTCGATGAACCGCTGCAGGTAGATCACGCCATGGCGC
>SLJD01000219.1 GCA_007135295.1 Phycisphaerales bacterium | reverse complement strand
CGGCGTCGGCTGCGTTGCCGGCGGTGCCGTCCCCTGATGGACCAGCCGCGGGGCGCGCCGATGAGCCGGTTGGCGCGTCCGTCGTGCCGCCCGCCGACACCGCCCCGGTCTCACGCGCGGCAGCGCCGGCCTTGCTGCGGGCCTGCGCCGCGGCGGCATGGCCGTTGGTCGCCACCGGCGATGCCTCGCCGCCGGCCGGCTGCTGACCGCCCTTTGCTGTGCGACGGCCGGCGACATTTCGAAGCGAACCGAGCGTTGCGGCGGCCTGGCGACTTCGCGCTTCAGCCGTGGAGAACCGCCGTGTCGCCTGCGCAAATGCCGCCCGCAACTGGTCGGCGTTCCACGCGATGCGCCGGGCCGCAACATCGAGCAGCAGGAACAGCAGCGCCAGCCAGAGAAACTGCCGCCACGCCGGCCGCGACGCGATCACCGGCGGCATGCCGGTCCGGTCGTACAGTTCAGCGGCCTCGGGCTGAACCAGATCAAGTTCCCGCCCGCCGGTGACGGTCTGAATCTGCCGCAGCAGATCGATGTTCGATGTGTAATTCCGGAATTCCGGCCCGGTCGACTGGCTCACCCCGCCGATCACCGGGCTCATCGGCTCCCCGCCGCGATGGGGCGTCAGCGCGACGATGTAATTGCCCGATGCGAACGCCGGGACCGATGTCTCGTACCGGCCCGGCGCAACCTCGCGCAGACGCACTTCGGTCCGTCCGCCGTCCGGCGTGTAGATGTGGCCGTCGACCTGCGTGAACGCGACCTCATCGTCATCCTCGTCGTACATCTCCAGGCCGACGTGCAATTCGCCGTCCCGGATCGACGTGGACAGTTCGGCGTTCTGCGGCATGGGCGAGCGGCTCATCATGCGGGCGATCTGCGTCCAGAACGCGCTGTACCCGCCCCACTGCGTCCACTGGCCGGACCAATCGCCCTCGGCATCGGACGTGAACGCGGCGACGCGGCCGAGGCCCGCCTGCCAGTGTGCGAGCAGAGGCTCGCCGTCCGGGTGCGTCATCTCCAGCGACACCAGCGGGTCCTCGCGCGGCGCGGTGATGACCACCCCGCCAAGCGGCGGGGCCTGATCCATCCCGGCGGTCAGGGCGGTACCGCTCGCCTGCACGGCCGGCTGGAACGAGTCTTCCTTGATCAGCGGCCGGTTGAGCACCTGGACCGATTCGCTCATGACGCGAGGCAGGCGGCGGGGGTCGCGGGCGTGGTAGAACTCGCCGCCGGTGATGTCCGCGATCCATTCAAGCAGCGGCCGGTCGATGTTGCGCTCGTCACCGATGCCGATCGTCGTCACCGTGATGTTCTCGTCGGCGAGTTGCCGGACGAACGAGCGAATGTCCGGGTCCTGCGATTCGCCGTCGGTCAGCAGGACGATGTGGCGGTTTTCAATCTCCGGAACCTTGCGCAGTTCCTGGTAGGCGGCCCGCAGGGCCGGATCGATGCGCGTGCCCCCGCCGGCCATGATGCTTCGGATCTCGTCAGCGAAGGCGGTCGGCTGCGTGTTGCGTTGGATCGGGATGCGCGTGTCCGGCGCGTGATTGAACACGACGAGACTGACGTACGTGTCCGTATGCAGCGACTCGATCGCCATCGCCGCCGCCTCGTTGGCGATTTCCTGCTGCGTGGCGCGGGCGCCGGCGACGCCGCGATTCATTGACCCGGAGTTGTCGATGACCAGCGCCATCGCCGACGTCGGCCGCCTCATTTCCTGCGGCGGGTCGAGCAGCACCGGCATGACCTCGGCAAGCCGGGTGTGGTTCCACCCGCCGGCGCCGAAACTCTGACGGCCGCCGACCATGACCAGCCCCCCGCCGTACTCGTCAACGTAACTGCCGAGCACCTCATGCTGCCGCCTGGAGAAGAGATACGACGGCACATCGTTAAGAATGATCATGTCATACGCTTGGAGCGAAAGCGGCTCGTCCGGCACCTGGTTCGGGGTGACCAGTTCCGTTTCAATCTCCGCCTGCTCCAGCGTCCGGGCGAGCAGCGAATCGGTCCCGTCCGCCGTCACGACCAGCACCTGGCCTCGGCTCGGCGTCGACGTGAACGCCATGCCCCGGTTGTTCTCAGGCACGGTGTCCATCGCCGGATCGTCCGGCTCGAAGATCGCTTCGAAGCGATGGATCGGCGTTTCGCCCAGGCGCACTTCCGCGCGGTGCACCGACCGGCCGGCCGGCAGTTCGACCGGCCGTGAATTGCCCGATTCGCCGGGGTTGATGTCGACCGGCACGCCTTCGCGCAGCAGCGACAGCCGACCGGTCATCGGCTGAGTCGCCTCCATGACGACCCGGACGCTGACCGTCTGGTTCGGCTGGGCGGTCTGCGGCGCTTCGACGCGCACGACCCGGGCGTCACGCTCGACCTGGTATTCGATCGGCACGACATCGATCGGGATCGACGCTTCGCCGTCCGGCGTCGCGGCGATCTGCTGGGCGACTTCGAGCGAGTCGCCAAACGTCTCATTGCCGTCCGACATGAGCACGAGGCGTTTGTTGGAATCCGGCGGGAACATTGCCAGGCCGAGCCGGATCGCCTCGGCAATGTTGGTCCCTTCGCGCAATGAAATGTCCAGGTTGTCGTCGACGTACTCGCCGCGCATCGGCGCGGAGATCGCCACCGCCCGACCGTCGAACGCGACCAGACCGAAGCGGTCGTCGGGCGTGCGCAGGCCCGTCGCCTGGCGGAACCACCATCGCATGTACTCGACGTTCGAGCGGACGTCGAGGTCCTCGATCTCGGGCAGGTCGGCGAACCGCTTGACCGATCCGCTGACGTCGACGAGACCGATGACCGTGACCTCGTCATTGCGCTGCACGAGTTGCGGGCCGGCGAGCATCGAGATCACCGTGAGCAGCAGCAGCGACCGGCACGCGAGGATCACCCCGCGCCGAAGTCCGTCGGTCATCTGCAATGATCGCCAGCCGAAGTAAATCAGTGGCGGGATCAGCAGTCCGAGAAGCAGGAATTCCGGCTGCTCAAATCGCACGTTCAGGATCCGGAGTCGCTGGATGAACCGTTCGAACGACGGGCGGCTTCATCGACCGTCTCCTGAAAGCGGCCGAAGTACCGGCGGATGGCGTCATGGTACCGTGCGGGAACGGCCTGGTCGTCCACCGCACGCTCTGCGGCCCGGCGCGCTT
>SLJD01000444.1 GCA_007135295.1 Phycisphaerales bacterium | reverse complement strand
GATCAGCGAGTCGGCCACGTTCATGGCGTATACGAAGCCGCAGCAAGCGGCGGTCAGGTCGAATGCCGGGGTGGGCACGGCTCCGATAGCGGCGGCGACGCGACAGGAGACGGACGGGCAGTCCATCTCCGCCGTCACCGTCGCAACAATGACGAGGTCGAGTTCAGTCGGGTCGATTTCGGCGTTGGCGATGGCGTTCTGCAGCGCATCGCGAGCAAGAGTGAACGTCCCTTCGTGCTCGGGATCGACGACGCGACGCTCATGGATGCCCGTTCGCTGGACGATCCATTCGTCGCTCGTTTCGACCATCTTTTCAAGGTCGAAATTCGTCAGTTTTTTCTCGGGCACGGCGGATCCGACCCCGATAATCGAAACGCCGTGGGCCGCCATGGTGGTCATGCAGGGGCTTCTTCCTCCGCCCGCGCCAGTTGTTCGCTGATGCCGGCGTTGACGCCGCATTCAACGAAATGCCGGGCCCGGACGACGGCATTGCAGATGGTTCGCGATTCGCTGGAACCGTGAGCGATCAGGCAGACGCCGTTGACCCCAAGCAGCGGCGCCCCGCCGTATTCATGATAGTCGTGGTCCGCGTAGATCTTCTGAACGACGGGGCCGAATCGTTCAGCAAGCTCAGGATCGGTCTTCATGACTTCGCGTCCGATGGCCTTGAAGATGCCGGATGCGAGGCCCTCGGCGAGCTTGATCATGACGTTGCCGACCACGCCATCGGTGACGACGACATCGGCCCCGCCATCGAAGACGCCGCGGCCTTCGATGTAGCCGGTGAAGTTGACGTCGCTGTTGTCGCGAAGCAGATCGCGGGCGAGCCGCATTTCGGCGGTGCCTTTCTGTTCTTCGCCGCCGACGTTCATCAGCGCGACGCGGGGGGCGTCGATCTCGAGGATGCGGTTGGCGTAGATAGAACCCATCACACCGTACTGGGCGAGGTGGTGGGGCTTGGGCTCGATGTTCGCGCCGACGTCGATGAGCACGACCGGGCCGGAGAACGTGGGGATGGTCACCGCGATTCCGGGCCGATGCACGTGCGACAGCCGCCGCATGTACATCTGTGCCGCCGAGACGCATGCGCCGGTGTTGCCGGCGGAGATAATCGCATCGAGCGGCTCGACGCCCCGGCGTTTGGCGCGTCGGGCCGAGCCGAGTTCCGCGAGGACGGCGAGCGAGCTGTCGGGTTTGTTGCGGACGGCTTCGACCGGGGATTCTTCCATGGCGATCGATTCGGTCGTCGCCGTGATCTCGACCCGGCCGGGGGGGAGGTCGGTCTGCTGAACGCGTTGCTGGATGGTGCGCTCATCGCCGACCAGCACGAGCTGGTCTCCATCAGGCAAGTGATCCAACGACGCCAGCGCGCCATCAAGGATGGCGTCCGGCGCGTGATCGCCGCCCATCACATCCACGCCGATTCGCATGGATTATTCGCCTCGGCTGGGGGTGATGAGCAGGCCGGGGCGGACGTAGCCGCATTCGGCACAGCTGCGGTGCGGTTGCTTGGCGGAGCCGCAATTGGGACAGGTCACCAGTTGCTGCCGGCGCAACGCCAAATGTGAACGTCGTTTGCGTTTACGGGCCGGGGATGTGCGAAAAGCTGGAACTGCCATGGTTGGAACTTTCTTGCTGCTCGCTGCAATCTGCCCGGAGGCAGCCACAGCAAGGGGCTGGTCGGATGACTCGCGAACAGAATCCCGGAAAACAGCCGGGCGGACGATTGGTCGCCGGTCAGGGCGGGGTCCTCACGCCGGGCCTAGTGTCATCATGCATGATGAGCAGGGCAATGTATGGCCGCCGACGGGACATGTCAAGATTCATGAATCGTTGTGTGCGTGGCGGTTGAGTCGCTCTGCCGGAGAAGCGCCGATCTGATTGCGGCGACCCGTCCGGTCATGGCCGGGGCGTAATGTGGATAACCTGTCTCCGGCGATGGAAATTTCCGTTCATGCGGCGCGGCATGGTTTCGTGGGTGCCCCCTCCCCGGTACACTCTCCATAGTATAGTTGAGCCGAAAGGAAGCATCAGCCATGAAGGTTGTCTGTGATCGCAGTGCGTTGCTTGACGTGGTGAACGTCGTGGGCGGGGTCGTGGTGAGCCGCACGCCTCAGCCGGTTCTGAAGTGCGTCAAGCTGACGGCCGGGTCGGACGACGGGCTCATGATCACCGCGACTGACCTGGAGATCGGGTTGCGTCTCGGCGTCGACCAGGTCAGCGTCGAAGCCGAGGGCGAAGCGCTCGTCCCGGCCGACAAGTTCATCCAGATCGTCCGGGCCTGCGATGAATCGACGCTGACGATCGAAACCGACAATCACACGGTCCACATCCGCAGCGCCGACTCGCACTTCAGCGTGTTTGGCGTGGATCCGAAGGAATTCCCGCCGGTGCGCGATCTCGGCGATGCCGAGGTGGACTGCGAAATCGTGGCGGGTCAGCTCAGCACACTCATTTCCCGAACATTGTTCGCGGCCGCGACGGAGCACAGCCGGTACGCCATCAACGGGGTGCTCTTTGAGCGGGAGGGCAAGAAGATCCGAATGGTTGCGACGGACGGCCGGCGGCTGGCGGTCGCCCGCGGTGAATGCAAGAGCGGGACGGGTGAGTCCTCGTGCATCATCCCGACGAAAGCGCTGCGGCTGGTCAGCAAGCTGATCGATGATCCGGAATCGACCGTGCGGATGGCCGTCGAGGACGGGCAGATCTTCATCGCGATCGGTGAAGGCCCGGACGCCGCGGTGCTGTCAAGCAACCTCGTCGAAGGCGCGTTCCCCCCGTTTGAGGACGTCATTCCGAAGGACCAGGACAAACGCGTCACGTTCGAGGCGCAGGCGCTGTCCAAGGCGGTCCGCCGGGCGGCGCTGCTGACGAACGAAGAGTCCAAGGGCGTGCGGCTGAGTTTTCACGATGACAAGCTCACGCTGACCAGCCGGGCCCCGGAGATGGGCGAAGCCACCGTCGAGGTCGACATGGACGAGTACCAGGGCGAGCCGCTTGAGATCGGCTTCAATCCGAACTTCATCACGGATGCGTTGAGTGTGGTTGACTCGCAGAACGTCATCATTGAGCTCAAAGCGCCGAACAAGCCCGGCATGCTGCGGAGCGGCAACGACTTCACCTACGTGCTGATGCCCGTGAACCTGAGTTGATTG
>SLJD01000434.1 GCA_007135295.1 Phycisphaerales bacterium | reverse complement strand
GGTCACGGGTTCGCCACGCTTTTCCTCGCGGAGATCTACGGCATGACCGGCCGGGAAGATGCCCGCGTTCGTGATGCGCTCGTCCGGGCCGTGGACCTGATCGTCGGTACGCAGAATCACGAAGGCGGCTGGCGATACAACCCCGTGCCGTATGACGCCGATGTCTCGGTGACGATCTGCCAGGTCATGGCGCTCCGAGCGGCGCGCAACGCCGGCATCAACGTGCCGGGCGAAACGATCGAGCAGGCGGTCGAATACGTCCGCGCGTGCCAGAATCCGGACGGCGGCTTCAAGTACATGCTGCAGACCGGGCCGTCGGCGTGGCCGAGGACGGCGGCGGGCGTGGCGACGCTGTACTACGCCGGCATCTACGAGGATGACTCCATCGATCAAGGGCTGGAGTATCTCTTTGATAACGCGATGCCCGGCCAGCGTCGCGTCAGCGGCCAGCCGCACTACTACTACGGGCACTATTACGCCGTTCAGTCGATGTATCTTGCCGGCGGCGAGCAGTGGCGGCGCTGGTGGCCGGCGATCCGGGCGGAGTTGCTCGACCGACAGTCCAGCAACGGGGGGTGGCTCGATCATAACGCCGGCGGGGCGTACGCCACAGCCATGTCGCTGATTATCCTGCAGATGCCCAAGCGGTACCTGCCCATCTTTCAGAAATAACGATCGGCAGCACAGGCAGATCGAACGACCGGAAGCCACACCATGCTCCAATGCGCCCTCGATCACCTGTTGACACGTCGCCTGTTCGATGCCGGCTTCATCACTCGCGGCCGGGATGTTGCCCTGTTCACCGCCGCGATCGCGGTGTGCGCCGCGTGGCCGGCGCAGGCGTTGGGAGACGATGATGATGCCGTGGTGCTGATCGATCGGGCGCTCAGCCGGACGACGGTTGCCATCAGCGTGGTGGATGTCTCGACCGAGCAGCGGATGATCGCCGGCCACGTGATAGATGATGGTGAACGCGGCGATCTGCGGCAGTGGGGCCGGGACGGCGCGGATGAAGCGCTCGCGCTGATCCGCGTCGACGCTGCGGCGGAGCCGAACGACCGGCAGCGGGTCCTTGAGCTCGCGGACGGCCAGCGTATCGTCGGCCGGCCCCGCCCCGCGCAGCAAGCCGACGAACCGGAGACGGTGACATGGTTGCGCGGGGACGACTTTTCGATGACGGTCCCGATCGATGCGGTGCGGCGGGTGGTCTTCGATGACACGGCGGCGGACCTGCGGCCCGACGATGCGGACGTCGTGCTGCTGCGCAACGGGGATCGGCTGGACGGGTTCGTGCTGTCGCTCGGCGACCCGATCCAGATAGAACTCGAGCCGGATGACCCCGGCGATCCGCCGCGAGTCGTGGATGTGGAGCGGCGGCGCGTTTCCGGCGTGGCCATGCTCACGCCGCTTCGTGACCCCGACAGCGGGCAGCCGTTTTCAATCTGGTTGAACGACGGTTCGCTGCTGCACGCCTCCGAGTTGCAACACGGCGGCGGCCGGTCGCTTGACGTTGTTCTGCCCATTGAAGACGACGGAGAGACGTCGGCGGCGCTCTCGATGCGGTCGGTTACCGCGATGGTTTTCGATCGCAAGAACTGGCGGCCGTTGGCCATGCGTCAGCCGCAGCGCGTCGACGGGCCGGTGACACGATACGCCATTCCCGATCCGGAGGTCGCGGATCCGAACGCCCCGGCCGGCTTGAGCGAGGTGACGTTCCGCGGGCCGATGAGGGCGTGGTACGACCTGCCTGGTGAACCGGTGCGGCTCGCGGCTGAAGTGGAATTGCCGGAGCATGCGCGGATGTGGGGGCGCGTGCGGCTGATCGTTCGCTGCGATGGGGAGGTCGTTGCGGAGCATGAGTTCGACGGCCGCCGGTCCCGGTCAGATCTGGACGTCCTGCTCGACGGCTCGGAGCTGGAAATCGAACTGGCCGACGCCGGCTCCGGCCCGGTGCAGAACGTCCTGGTCTTTCGTCACGCGTTGTTCGGCCCGGCGGATGTCGGCGAAGACGCGCCGCGTGACTGAGTAAGCGAACACCAATCACCACGGGCGTGAACGGAATCGGTCAGGCGTGTGGGCCGGGATTACCATCGCCGACGGACGGCTGGGATCCATCCTGCGGCGATCGCGCGCCGGGCAGTTCCACGCGGGCGCGGGGGAGGCAGTCAGGGTAGTGTTCCTGCAGGAAGCTCAGCAATTGTTCACGCAGCCAGACGCGAAGGTCCCATGCCGTGCCCGAATCCTTCGCGCTGACCAGGGCGCGCAGTTCCATCGTCCGATCGGTCGCGTCGGTGACCTGCAACACGCAGACACGGCCGTCCCACAGGTCCGATGCGCGGCACAGCCGTTCGAGTTCTTCGCGGACGGTCTGGACGGGGACGGTGTAATCGGTGTAGAGAAAGACCGTGCCGAGGATGTCAGCGGTGCGGCGGGTCCAGTTCTGGAACGAATCGCCGATGACCTTGGAGAACGGCACGATCAGGCACCGCTGATCCCAGATGCGCACGACGACGTAGGTCATGGTGATCTCTTCGACGCGTCCCCATTCGCCGTCGATGATGACCACGTCGTCGAGGCGGGCCGGCTGGGTCAGGGCGATCTGCAGGCCGGCGATAAGGTTCTCAAGCACCGGCCGGGCGGCAAAGCCGATCACGAGGCCGGCGACCCCTGCCGAGGCGAGCATCGCCGTGCCGATCGCCCGCACGTTCGGGAACGTCATCAGCGCGGCGCCGGTGCCGATGACAATGACGATGACCATCAGGGACCGGGAGAGGACCGTGATCTTCGTGTGAACGCTTCTCGCTTCGAGATTGTCTCTGACGGTTATGTCATGTCGTGATTTGATCGTCTGTTCGATGACGCTGATCACCGCGACGAGAATCCACACGATCGCGACGAAGATCAGAAGCGTCAGCAGATGCCTCGTCACCGTCGGCAGGGCGGCGAGCATCGGCATGAACAGTTGAATGGTCAGAAGGGGTACGAGGAGCATCGACGGCCGACGGAACCGGTTGAGGATGGTGGTTCGCGGCGTGCGGCCGAATCGCCCGATCAGACCGGGCAGAAGTCTGAACAGTATGAAGTGGAGGATGAGGCCGATCGCGACCGCGATGAGCATCCAGATGATCGACCACCCCGTCGGCCCGATCGTGACGTTGAGCGATTTCTCAACGACGTCTTCGAATGTGTTCATGCCCGCCGTGCTGATTCCATGCGAAGCGTACGAAGCGATGGAGTCGAAGCCGGCGAACCATCCGGTTGCCCATCCGGTCGGCCATGCGGTGCCCATGCCTGCGTCTCCCACGTCTCGGTGTGCGTGCCGATGACCATACGGCGCCAACCATGATGACGCGAATCGGGATGGCGCGAACCGGAACAGCACCGGGCGATCCGGTTGGGCGTCAGGTCAGCCGTCCTTGCGGCGGCCGGCGGGTCGCCCCGGCTGTCCGGACTGTCCAGACTGCCCGGAGTGGGGTGGTGACGCCGGATCGGGTTCCGTGATGAGGTCGTCGCCGGACGGATCGAATGCATCGTCGAAGTCGTCGCCGTCCTGATCACGCCGCCAGCCGCGATGCTTGAGGTCCTTGAGGTCCATACGCTGACGTGTTCGGAACAGTAGCCGGATCGGTACTTCGCTGAACGGCAGGGCTTCGCGCAGGCGATTGAGCAGATAGCGTTCGTAGCGGCCTTCAAAGAGATTCGGATCGTTGCAGACGATCACGAGCGTCGGCGGCTGCACGGCGACCTGGCTGACGAAGTAGACCTTCGCCTGCGTGCCGAGTTTGGATGACGGGCCGCGCTGATCGAGGATGTCGCGGACCGCCTGGTTGACCTGGCCGGTGGACTCGCGGTGCCGGGCCTGATCGTGCAGGTTCAGCGCGACGGCGACCATCTCGCGCAGACCGTCCGCGTCCTCGGCGCTGGTGAAGACGATCGGCGCGTAGCTCAGCCCGGGCAGTTCCTTCTCGATGTATTCGAGGTAGTCGTCCGGCGAGGCCTTGTCGGGATCGATCAGGTCGGCCTTGTTGATGATGATGACGGTCGGTTTGAACTGGGCCTGCAACTCCTGGCTGAGCTTCTTGTCGACCTGGGAGATGTCTTCCGTGGCGTCGATGACGAGGCCGACCACATCCGCCCGCCGGATCGCGCTGAGCATGCGGCGGTAGGCGTAGAACTCGATGTCGTCGGCGAAGCTCTTCTTCTTGCGCATGCCGGCGGTGTCGATTGCAAGAAACGAGCGGTCGTCGACTTCGAAGCGGACGTCGATCGCATCGCGTGTGGTGCCGGCGATCTCGGAGACGATGACGCGCGGCTGGCCGGCGAGGGCGTTAATCAGCGTGGACTTGCCAGCGTTGCGCTTGCCGACCAGGGCGAGTTTCATCTCCGCGTCGCCTTCGGCGGCGGTATCGTCGCGCTCGTCAACGCCGATCACGGCGTTGCTCGGGGCGCGGCGGTAAACGGCGTCAAGGAACTCGCGCTGGTTGAAGCCGGACTTCGCGGAGACGCCGACCGGCTCGCCGAACCCGAGGGCCGCCGCTTCGAGGCCGTGAGCAAGCCAGTTCTCGCCGTCCACCTTGTTCGCCACGGGCAGGACGCGGTCGGCGGCGTTGTATTGACGAAGCAGACGGGCGATGGTTTCGTCGAGGGCGGTGACCCCGTCCCGAGCGTCGATGACGAACAGGATCAGATCGGCGGATTCGATGGCGATGGCGATCTGCCGTTCGATATCGTCGGTCAGGTTGGCCAGGTCCTCGCCGACATCGTTGTACCGGCCGTCGTCAGCGGTGTAGACCCCGTACCCGCCGGTGTCGATGACCTCGACGAGTTTGGACGGGGCGGCTTTGGGGGCGTCGAGCGGCGGATCGAGTTCGAGGACGGTCGAGACGCGGTCGCGCGTCACGCCCGGCGTCGGATCCACGATCGACACCCGCCGCCTCGCGAGGCGGTTGAGCAGGGACGACTTGCCGACGTTGGGCCGACCGACGATGGCGATCTGGGGCAATGCCATGCGTGGATTGTAGCGGGCGGCGGCGGGGATTCCCGCGCGCCGCACATCTCATCCGTCGCTTTGCTGACTGAATCGGCGGTCAGACCTCGATCCGCGGGTCGATCCAGCGGTACGTCACGTCGACGATGAGGTTGAAGAGAATCAGCATCGTCGAATACACGAGCACGACGCCCATGATGAGCGTGATGTCCTTGCTCAGCACCGCATCGACGAAGTGGATGCCGATTCCCGGGACGGCGAAGACCTTTTCGACGACGAACGACCCGGTCATCGCGACGGCCGCGGCGGGGCCGAGGTAGCTCAGCACCGGCAGGAAGGCGTTCTTCAGGGCGTGCTTGAGCACGACGCGCTTCTCGGGCACCCCCTTGGCCCGGGCGGTGCGGATGTAATCCATGCCGAGTTGATCGATCATCCCGAACCGCGTCAGGCGGGCGATGTACGCGGCGAAGGGCATGGAGAGCGTGAGCGCCGGGAGGAGCACGTTCCCGACGCCGCCCCATCCGCCGATCGGGGCGACGGCGAGCCAGACGCCGAACACCATGAGCAGTACGGTGCCGATGACGAAGGTCGGCAGGCTGATGCCGATCAACGCGATGATGAGCGTGGCGTAGTCACTGAGTGACCCCGGCCGCACGCCGCCCACGATCCCCGCGGTGAGGCCGATCACGCAGGCGAGAAGTATGGCGGAAAAGCCGAGCGTGATCGAAACCGGCAGGCCGGCGGCGAGGATCTCGTTGACGGTCCAGTTGTCGTGGGTGAGACTCGGCCCGAGGTCGAACGGCCGGTCGTGGCGGCCGATCAGCCAGCTGACGCCGGTCGCCTTGCCGAGGTAATCCCAGTAGAAGACCACCGGGTTGTCGAGGTTGTACTGTTCGAGCAGCGCCTGGCGGATTTCCTCAGGCGGCTCGCGGCCGTCGTCATGCTCGAGCGGGTTGCCCGGGATGAGCCACGCGAGCATGAACGTCAGCGTGTAGATGATCAATAGGATGAGCGGCATCTGGATCAGACGCCGGGCGATCATCGTGGTCACGGCTGCACCTCAAGCTGCCAGAGGTACTGCGTCAGCCGGGGGTGGTGTGTCAGGCCGCGCATCCTCGTCGGATCGTACATGTACACGCGGACGTAATTGCATATGGTCAGCGCCGGAACGTCTTCCTGGAAGAGAAACCGCTCGCATTCGTGGAGGATCTCGAAGCGGCGTTCGGGGTCGGTTTCGGCGGCAGCCTGGTCGAGCAGATCGTCGACGTACTCGCTTGAATAGCCGCGATGGTTGTTGCCGTCGCCGGTGCGGAACAGTTCGAGAAACGTCGTCGGGTCGCCATAGTCGCCGAACCACCCGCCGCGGGCGATCATGAAGTTGCCCTGCCGCAGATCGTCGCGGTAAAACTTGGTGTCTTTGCCGTCGAGCTCGACCTGCACGCCGAGTTTCTCTTCCCACATCGCCTTGAGGACGATGGAGATGGAGCGGAACCGTGTGCCGAGCGTCGAGTAGAGCAGGTGGACGACGGGAAACGGCTCGCCGGTCTCCTCATGCACCCATCGGCCGCCGTCGCGTTTCCAGCCGGCTTCGCGCAGCGACTCGCGGGCGCGGTCGACGTTGTATGGCAGGCCCTGCGGCGGGTCGTAGCCGGGAATGGAATCGGGGGGGATGATCGTCGTCGCGACGGGTTCGTTCAGCCGCGTGACTTCGCGCGTGATCGCCTCGCGGTCGACGGACTGGACGAACGCCCGGCGGACGAGCGGGTCGGCGAATGGGTTGTCGCGGCCGTCGTTGAGTTGCTCGCGGCAGTTAAAGTGAAAGAAGTCCGTGCCGAACGTGTTGAGCACGTGGATGTCCCGCCGCTCGCCGCGCTGTGGCTCGGGCAAGCGGGCGAGGATTTCGTCCATGTGCAGGCCGTCGTTCTTCATGGCGGCGATGGCGTCGGCGTGGCGCTGCTCGTACGCCCGGCGCTGGGCGAGCATGTCCGCCTCGTAATCGACGCCGACCGTGCTCAGCCAGTCGACCTGCCCGGATTCGAAGGCGAGGACGGCGGTGTTGGGGTCTTCGAAGGACCGGGCCTTGATCGTCTCCGAGCGGATGCGCTCGGGGCTGTGGTAGTGCGGGTTCGCCTCGGCGACCATCTCGCGCTTGTACCGCCAGTGTGTGACGACGTGCGTGCCGTTGGTCACGAGGTGGGGGGGCTTGGCCCATTCGTGGTTCTGGTCGAGCCGCCCCGTCGCGGGGTCGAGGTCCACCCACCGCCGGTCCGCAAACGCCGGCGGATCGACCGCATGCCAGCCGGCGCCGGCGATGGTCGATCGCGTCTGTTCGTCGACCTGCCAGCCCTCGACGGTCGGGCGGTGCACCGGCCGGTACGTCCCGAAGCAGATGAGATCGAGGAAGTAGGTCGTCGGCTGATCGAGCGTGATCTCGATCGTGCGGGCGTCGATGACGTCGATTCCGACCGTGTCATCGATCCGCTGCCGGGCCCTCTGCCACATCCACCGCGCCTCGGCGGCGCGGGAGCGGCGGTTGTCGAGGTCGCGGTGAATCGAGCGGAGCAGCGTCGCTTCAGCCAGCGCGTCGGCCACGTTGCCTTCATCAGCCGCCCGGCGGATGGCGTCGATCTGATCCTCGAACGCCGTGGCATCAAGCGATTGCGGCCAGGCGATCGCGGCCGGCCGGTCGTCGGCATCGCGCAGGGCGGTCAATCGATCGACCATGGCCAGGGCGGTTTCCGGATCGACATCGCCGCCGGTCCACGGGTCGGCGACGAAGCGTCGCGTCTGGGCGGTCCGCCAGTTGAAGAATTCCCGCGCCCCGGTGATGTGAAAGAACAGATTCGAGTAGTTCGCGGCGGTGTCCGGCAGCATGCCGCGCGTCCACGCGTACCGGAAGTCGTGGGCGGTCACCGGGTCGCCGTTCGACCACCGGGCGTCGTCGCGCAGTTCGAAGCGGTAGACGCGGTAATCATCGCTGACGGTCCAGTCCTCGGCGACGGCGGGGACGATCTCGAACGTGTCGTTGCGCCACTGGACGAGGCCTTCGTAGAGCGTCATCGCCATGCGGAAGTCCTGCAGGTACGTCATCCGCTGCGGGTCAAGCGTGAACACGTCGCCGCGGTTGACGAAGACCACGTCCGCATCCGGTGGGCGGTCGTCGAGCGAGATCACCAGCACCAGCGCCGCGAGGATGGCTGTGAAAGGCAGTAGCAGGCGGGCCATGGCGGGCATTGTACCGCCGGGTCAATGCGCGGCCGGGGCCCGCGTCAGCGGATTGCCGTGTCCTGTCCGGGGCGTGCCCTTTCCGGCGTCCGGCGCGGATCAGCGATCAACGCCGCCGGAGGGCCTATCATAGGCCATTCGACACAAGTAATGAATGCCTTCGCGGCATTCCGGACATTGCCACACCGTTTCTGTCCTGAAAGACTTCCCGCGCCATGCACACTACACATACGTCCGGACCAGACCGTCCCGAGCGGGGCGGGGTGCGAATCCGGCAGTTCGACTGGACCGTCGTCGGCTTCATCGCCGGCATCCACCTCATCGCCCTGCTCGCCTTCTTTCCGTCGCTGTTCTCCTGGTCCGGGCTGATCCTCTGCATCGCGCTCTTCTGGATCACCGGCGGCCTCGGCGTGACGCTCTGCTACCACCGCCTGCTGACGCACCGATCATTCAAGACCCCCAAATGGTTTGAATACCTGCTCACCGCGACCGCCTGCCTCGCCTGGCAGGGCGGGCCGATCCAGTGGGTCGGCATGCATCGCCTGCATCACAAACACTCCGATACCGACCACGATCCCCACAGCCCACAGCACGGCTTCACGTGGGCGCACATCATCTGGATGCTCCAGAAGGACATCGAAGGCCTCTCCGCCCGCGACGCGGCCAAGGACCTCCAGCGCGACCGCGGCATGGTCCTGCTCGACCGCTTCTTCTGGCTGCCGCAGTTCATCCTCGCCGGCGTGCTGTTCGCCATCGGCGCGCTGATCGGCGGCCCGATGCTCGGCGCATCATGGGTCGTCTGGGGCGTCGCGCTGCGCACGGTGCTGGTCTTTCACATCACGTGGTTCGTCAACTCCGCGAGCCACACGTGGGGCTACCAGAATTACGACACGACCGGCGAGCACTCGACGAACCTCTGGTGGGTCGCGCTGCTCGGCTTCGGCGAGGGCTGGCACAACAACCACCATGCCCACCCGCGATCCGCCGCCCACGGCCTGCGGTGGTACGAGATCGACACGACCTACTGGGTCATTCGCCTGCTCGGCGTCGTTGGCCTCGCCCGCGACATCAAACTCCCCGCACCCGAGCAGATGCCGGATGCCGCCCCCGCGGCCGGGAAAGCACCCGGAACAGCAACAACACAACCAGCATCAAAGCAGGCAACGGAATCCGCCACCGCAAAAGAAGCGACCAGCGAAGACGCCGCCAGCGAACCGGCACACACCCCGCAGCCCGCCCAACGCGAATCCATCCCCGCCAACACCTGACCCCCGCCCCCGGAAGGTCGCCCACGACGTGGGGGCACAAGCCAGACGATTCTCCGGGAGATATCAGCCGCGCGGTAGTGCGGCGTGAATCGCAGGGGGTTCACGAACGTCCGTTTGTGAGCTCAAGTTCTTGTCTCACATCAGAGGCAAGTTCTCTTATGAGGCGGTGGTAGAGGTCAAACACATCGCCGAGAATGTACCATTGTGACTCCGTCTTCACTTCCATTGTGGTCCCGCCGTGTGCTGGCTGGAGTTCAACGGTCATATCGGTGTCCAGGAACCACCATGAGGGCTTGACGATTGTCGTGAACACGCTTTCCGACTCGCTCTCGGTCGTCCAGCGGTACGGCGGGTTGCGTGCAAGCACGGATCTGACGGCGGCGGACACGGCCTGTGGCTCAGCGAGAAAGTCGATCGTAATCTGGCGTCGTATGGTCATTTTGCTGCTCCTCGTGCTTCGGCCGGGCGCCATCCTACCGTGTCCGCGACAGTACGCGCCGTCAGCCGCGTACGGCCTGCGGTGGTACGAGATCGACACGACCTACTGGCCCCCGGAAGAAGTCCCCGGAAGAACGCGCCCGGAAAGAGCCCCGGGACAGGCCGCGCCGGCGTTGCGTTGCGTGGATGGGTTCAGCCGCCGCAGCCGAAACTCGTCGGAACGTGACAGGACCGCCCCGGCGCGGGGCACCGGGGCGGTCTTGGATTACTCGTTGAAGCCCGCCGTGTCGGCGAGGTTGAACGCGAACGCCACGCCGCCGGGGATCACGCGGGAGTCACGCGGCGGGCCGCCGTCTTCGCGAGCCGCCGAACAGACCCGCGAGCGCAAGAGCTGCTATCGCGCCGGGCGCCGGGATGCCGTAGTGGATCTCGCCCGCCCACATCACAGGAAACGAATCGTCCGGCCTGTACAGCACGACCCGGTCGAATGTCTGATCCGTCGACACCACGCCGGAGAACCCCGGCCCACCGCTTGTTCCGAGGTCATTGTTCGCGTAGACCAGTTCGCTGCCGTGGTACAACTCAATCCCGCTGAGCCCGAAATGGGTGTAGCCAACCCACGCCTGGGGCTCGTCGAACCGGAACGTGATCGAGCCGTCGTGTCCTTGCAAGCCGTGGCCATCGTCGAACTGCTCCGCTTCGATCACGTGGTGGTTGTCGTCTTCAGGGAACATGATGCCGAACTCGCTGTACTGATCGGTCAGGTGCGTTCCATGGGGGTGCTCCGTAAACGTCAGCGTGGTGATCGACTCGCTGGCATTCCGCCACGCCTCAAAATTCGTGTAGGCCGTAATGTCCGCGTGCGCGTTGGATGCCGCCGCGCCGACTGTGATCGCTGCAAGACAAGGCAGTCGTTTCATTCTGTGATCCTTTCTGCTTGACCGGCGGCCTGTTGCGCGATGTTGTCATCCGATTCGCGGACCACCGATGCCGTCCGTTCAAACACAGCCGTCAGGGCGATGCCCTCGAAAGCAAGGCCCCGCCGGCTGTTCGCAACAAGCCCGACGGATATCTCTTCCTCTTTTGTGGGTACGAAGCGGAACCGTCCGCAGGCGCGTTCCTCGAGCAGAAATTTCAGCCGTGGATGCCGACATCACGCCGAACACCCGCCCGCCGTTCGGGCAGTGTCGGCATGGCAGTCCACCCCGGAAGCGGCCGGCAGCGAGTCGGTCTGGGCGCAAACCTCGCGCCGCGAAGATGCGAACTGGAATCCAGTTGGTGGGTTGCGGCAGAGTGGTGCTGGTGTGGGCAAGCCGGCGCGGGGGCGTCCGTGGAGCAGCGATCAGCCGCCGGCGTCGGTACTTCGCGTCGCCGCTGGCGAAAGCGACCGCCGACCACTGACGACTGACCGCTGCAACCGCTGATCAGATTCTCCTATGCCCGCCGCCGTCGCGATCCGCCGAGCAGTCCGGCCAGCGCCAGCGCCGCAACGCCGCCCGGCGCCGGGATGCCGTAAGTGATGTCGTCCACCCAGATGACGGGAAACGATCCCTCCGGCTTGAACAGGACGGCCCGGTCAAACAACTGGTCCGTCGAGACGACGCCGGAGAACCACGGCCCTCCGCTCGCTCCGAAGTCATCATTCGCGTAGACCAACTCGTCGCCGTCATAGAGTTCGATCCCGCCGAGTCCGAAGTGTGTGTGGCCGAGCCATGCCTGCGGCTCATCGAAGTCGATCGTCACCGTGCCGTCCTGTCCCTGCAAGCCGTGGCCGTCGCCAAACGACTCGGCCTCGATCACGAAGTGATTCATCCCGCCATTTGGGAACGTCGCGCCGAATTCGCTGTACTGGTCGGTCAGATGTGTGCCGTGCTCGAACTCGGTGAACGTCAGCGTGGTGAAGGGGCCACTGGCGTCTTGCCACGCGTCGAAATCTTCATAGGCAGTGAAGTCGGCATGCGCGCTGACCGCCATCGCGCCGACCGCAATCGCTGCAAGAGTCGTCTGTCGTGTCATGTCATCAACCTTTCTGTTCTTCGATGTGTTCAACAACTATCACGCCGGCAGCGCGATTCACGCGCCGCCGGCGCCATCCGATCGGACTTATACGAATCACGGTTCATTTTCGGGCGTGAGCCACGAGGTGCGACAGATCGATGTGAGCATCTCCGGCGTCAGTGAGCGGTACGCCTCGCTGCCCGCGTCGAGCAGGGCCTCGTAATC